>CBFGQN010000307.1:0-5461 GCA_965650895.1 uncultured Ignavibacteria bacterium
TCTCGGAGTGCAACTGTCGTTTTGGCTTTAGCCGGAAGCGTCGTTCTCAGTAATACGAGAGCCGAAGAGAATGATCGAACCGGACTCAAGAGACTGAAGCTGTGTGGGAATATTCCGTTGCCCGATCCTCTGCCGACAGTTCGAGTAGAAAAAACGATCGCCGAGAACAAAAGGATCAGTGTTCTGACATCTCTTCCCATCCTTGTCAGGTTCGCAGCCTCCTCTGTTCTGTTCAGAACGAGGTCTCGGTTTGTACCAGGGAGCGCAGTAGTAGTTCGGATGGTTCCTTTCCCGTTCCCTTCCGTCTGGAAGAATCCGTTCGGCATCCCCTTCCGCCTCCCACTCTCCCCAGAACGTCAGATCGACATTGCGGTGCCGGATATTTTCGCCGTCCAGATAGTCCCCCCGCTGCCGGATGAAGCGTCTTCGGTGTACATCCTTCCTGTTCCAGCCATACTGATCGCCCTCGGGCCGTTCTTCCGGACCCGGATGCAGAAACTGCACGAAGCAAAATTCGGGATTCATGAGAGTTCTCCTGAGATGTGATGAGAGTTCCGTTGATTGTTCAGCCGCACAAGACAGGAGTCGGACGGGAAAAAGATAACTAATTCCGGCGCACCTCACTTCCATCTTTTTCCAGTTCCCCTTCGGTGATGAGCCCGCGCAGGCGGCGGCCGATGTTCCCCGGTGACGTAGAAGTGTAGTAGAGCAAAGCAGGAGCAGGGAAATAGATTGCGGCATAGTCAGTTCCGCCAATCAATATCAGAACAGGAGAATGAAGCCATGTCGAAAACAATCTTGAGAGTGACCGCCGAAGAACTGTTTGTGGAGGACATCGGTATCAATGAACAAATCCTGAATAGGGCGAAGGGGAGGTACAACCACAAGCTGGTCTTCTCCGTTTATGCCCCTTCATCGGAAAGACCGGGTGAGCATTTCAACACGATTCTGGAGGTGAAGTTCGGTGAGAAACGCGAAGGACATGATACCTATATGGTCAACGACAGGGAATACGGCTATCGCTATGACTTCCCTGTCTCGGCCGGTTCCAACACGCTGTACAACGGACCGGTAGACAAACACCTCTCACCCCGCTTCTCCGCTACGCTCGTTATCGAAACCCGCGAGCATTCATTGAACCGTACATTGGTCAAAACATTGAAAGAACTTCCGGGAAATCTGCCGGGGAGCAGTCTTGTCGGATGGGGAGCTTCGGCGTTGACCGATGTCCTGTTAGGAGCCGATTCCGATGGGAAGAATTCCTACTCAATCGGTATCGGTAGCGGTACGATAGATTTTCGTACTGAAGGGAATCGTACCGAAGAAAGCAAGGATATCGATCTGAGTCTGACCGCCAATGTCAATGTCGCATTCTCGGACTCCATTTTCAACGATTACGAGCACCTTGTAAAAGGATTCCGGAAGGGATTGCTGCGATGCAAATACCGTTGGGACACGCTGGCGTAGAATAACATTCGGGACTGCCGGGAGGCCGACCGCATCGCCGTATCGTTCCGATAATGGCGGTGCGGTCGTTGTATTGCCTGTAGGGAGTCAGCAGCTATGTGCATGCGAGTGAAGATTGAAAGAAAGGGGGGAAGGTAAACCGATCAGGAGAAGTCGTGGGAGTGAGAGCGTTCGATTGCCTGTCGCGTTGCGCCCGCTGAAGACGGGTGCCTACCGCGAAAGTCGTTTCACCGGTAGATCCAACTACCGAAGTAGCGGCAACAGTAGTACAAAAGTAGTACCCCCCTCCCCCCGATCCCCCCTATCTTGCGTTCATGCAGTACTCCCCGGAGTTGTGGCCGTCGGTGGCCGGCGCATCTGCGATGTCACGACGTGCGGCTGAACGGAGCGGGGAGAGATACTTCCATATTCATTTTCTTTCCGGAGGATTTCCCGTATGAGCACAGGCAAACTTTTCAACGGCTACTGGATGGGCTACCAGCCGAACGGCAACGTCCTGAACGCAACGCCCGGTTACGTCAACAAGGTCACCCTGTTTGTGGCCGCTCCGGCGGCAGACGGTACGTCGCTTGATGTGAACTATCTCTGCAAGGCCTATTCGCAGGAACAACAGATCGAGTGGGCGCAGGAGCTGCAGGCCGGAGGGACCGAGGTCCTGATGAGCCTGATGGATACCTCGACGACCCACTGGAACAATGTCGATATCCCGGCATTTGCGCAGAACTTCAAGGAGGTGGTGATCGACGGTCCGTGGGGCCTCAACGGCGTCGACATCGATCTGGAATCGGGGATGCCGGCAAACGTCTGGGCCGATACGTTTACGGAGATGATTCAGGAGTTCCGCAGCGTCCTCGGTCCGATCGGGACCACCGACTCAAACGGCAGGAACGTCTCCCGCATCTCCGTCGCCGCCTACCGTCCTTCGCTGGAACAACCGATCCTGGAGGCTGCCGGGTCGGACCTGGACTGGCTGAACACGATGGCCTACTGGAACGATGCCTCGGGGAACGAATCCCTCTTCAACTGGTACCGACAGTACGTCTCGCAGGTGAACATGGGGATCGGCGTCGACTACCAGAACGGGGCATCCACAGATCTGGGACAGGTGGAACTGATGGCGCAGTTTGCGGCGAAGACGGCGAACTGCGGGATGATGGAGTTTGCGCTGAACAACGACTGTCCGCTCTACTCCGGTCAGCCGGACTGGACGTGGGCTTCGTCGATCAATACGAACATGAACGGATAACATGAATGATGGAGTCGGTTCCTCCATCTCTGCAGCGGAGGAACCGACCCCGTCATATCCGCTCATTATAGAAACGGCGGTTCGGATGTGATGAATGTATGGCGTTGCAAGAGGTATTCCCCGTGAAAGAATAACCACTATCCGCCGTGGTCTTTGATGTCCGCCCTGGCGGATGGCGTGCGGACACAAAGAGCACCAAGAATCACCAAGGGGAGGTCTCTCCCTCTGCCATACTACACGCGCCGACTCTCCAGTCCTGTCTGCAAGGTTGCCGCAGGACGGGAGGGGGGCTACATACATCCCTCGACGACTCCCTCGATCGTACTGTTGATCGTGCCGCACGGCGCCCACCAGGGACTGTCGGTGCATTGCAGTTGCAGCGTCTCTGCAGCGGGATCATAGTTCCACGTTACGGTGAATCCGTCCTTCGTCCCCTGACCGCTGTTGCCGGAAATGGTGATCCCGTAGCTTGCGGCTTTGTTGACAAGGCAGTTGAAAACATCCTGGCTGACATTGTTGAATGACTGGGTCGGACAAGCGCTCATCTGAATCTCTCCTGTTCTGTAAATGTGATTGGTATTCTCTTTGCGTCTGTCGTCGCGCAAATGATACTGCAAAGCTCCGGTATATCGTATCCCTGTGGTAGACCGAAAACACGGGAAAAAGAGTTGGAGGGATTTCGGGGAATGTCTCCCGTATTTCTGTGGGAAACGAGACAGGGTAAATACGGGAAGTGGAGATGATGGAACCGGTGAACGGAATCTTTGCCGTAACGGAAAAGGGGACTTATGACAAGTCCCCTTTCTCTGTTCGTATCGTGGGCAATCCCGCCGTTGCCGGTTTGCCGTTCTCTTCGGATCAATCGGCTTCAATCACCATGTAGTTGAACTGATACGTGTCCGTGCCGTTTCCGCTTGTGGTCCCCACGTTCAGATCAAACGATGTCGTGGTCGTGTTGTTGATGAAGTACGAGGAGTTGGCCGCAGTCGCATTTGTCGGCACAATCAGCACGACCGGATCGGCACTGTATGCGGCATTGAACGTCACGGTGATGACGCCGGTTCCCACACCCCCTCCGTCCGTCGCCGATACGTTCCCGACAACGTCGGTGGATGTGCCCGCAACCGTCACCCCCGCGGCCAGGTTCGTTCCGTCTCCGACTGCCGTCGGTGCCGTCCCCTGCGATGTCCAGTGTCCTTCATTGACCACGAGGCGTGAGTTGGTGACCGGGGGGGCTCCGTTCAACCGGAGCGACGCCAACTCCGCATCCGCCGTCCAGCTCATGACCCCTCCCGTTGTACTTGCAAGAAGCTGACCGTTGCTTGCGGGGGGGGACGTCGGGAGTGTGTAGGTGATGTCGGCCGTCTGTGTTCCGGCGACGAAGGCGGTGTAGTTGGCGGTGTTCGGAAAGGCTCCCGACGTGTTGTACGCCTCATAGAACCGGAGAGCGCTTGCGCTGTTGTTGTTGTTTGCCAGCCAGAGATCGGTATTGCCGAAGGCCGCAACGTCGGGTGTGCTGATCGTCATGTCGTTTGCGCCGCTGTTGCCTCCAAGAAAACCGAAGCTGCCGTCGGCCGCTCCGGCAAGCGTCAATCCACGCCCCCCCGGAATCGATGTGTTGGTTCCCGAAGCGGTGTTGCCGATGCCTCCGCCAACCGTTGACCGATTCCCCGAAGCGGTGTTGCCGCTTCCTCCTCCGACTGTTGTCGCCTGTCCCGAAGCGGTGTTGCCTGTCCCTCCGCTGACCGTCGCGTTGAGTGACGAAGCGGTGTTGTCCGCACCCCCTCCTATCGTTGCCGCCTGTGCTGAGGCAACCTGTGTGACGGCCGATCGGGAAATGGAAAGATCGACCGCACCGACTCCACGCGCGTTCCCCCCGATATCCCGTTGCATACTTCCGTTTGTGTTCAGGATCAGACTGTTGCTGTTGGCTCCGCTGCCGCCGTTCACATACAGGTGAAGCGCCTGCACGTCCGATGTCCCGATAAAGTTCGTGCCGGCCGTTGTGCCGGCGTTGCCGGTCAGGAACCATGGTCCTCCACTCCCCGACGGACCCAGCAGAATCTCCGCCGTTCCGACGCCCGGATCGGGTATCGTCAGGGCCACATCCTGCAGGAGCGGATTCGGTGCCTGAATCGTGATCGTATTCAATCCTCCGTCGGCTGCATTATCGTCCAGGACAATGCGCTCGGCGCGATAGTCCCGGCTCTGTCCCCTCACAGAGGGGGAGAGGATGAGTCCTGCAATGAATGCGGCAAGCAGAGAGCGTAATGTCATCATGGTAATGGTTCCCGTAAGCGTTTGGTTAGCCTGTATAAAGTATGGTATTGGTTGATCTGACCCCGGTCGATTGCGAATGGAACAGACAGAGAGGAAGATCGGAGAATGTGGGTCTTCTCTTGTTATCGCTCTCCCGTTATTCCCGGGTTCTTGCCCGACGTCTCCCGTACCCGATTCCGATCCGCCGGATGCAGGATGAGAATGGTACTGAAGCGGACAGAACAGACTTGCCCTTGCAAAACGGGTGTCCAGCCACCGGAAGGTTCAAATATACGTACTCGTTTTTGTAGTTGCGTTGAAGGCATCCGATACGGATGCCTTCCGGGTGATGGAACCGGTTGAATCCGGGAGTCCTGCTTGACGGCTGACGACGACAGCTTGCGGGATGTTCTCCCGGCACGGCCCATTGTCTGAGAGGGTTTCTTAAAAGTCACGAATTGCAGAAGTCTCAGTTGCTTCGTGGTACCC
>CBFGQN010000308.1:0-5445 GCA_965650895.1 uncultured Ignavibacteria bacterium
GGGAAGTCAAACGTCTGACCTTCGATACGCGACAGGGAAAACATGATTATCTTCTCAGCCTCTCGGGGTTGCCGGAGGGTGTCTACGAAGTCCGCGCAGTGACGGAAACTTCGATCGATTCCGAACGGTTGATTCTCCTGAGAAAACGTTGATACCGAACAGTGACTCAGCAAAGAATATGAACAACTACGAACAGGCGGTCCTCGGCGGCGGGTGTTTCTGGTGCGTCGAGGCGATTATGCTGCGGTTGAACGGAGTGGTCTCCGCGGTTTCAGGTTATGCTGGAGGGAAAACCGCGAACCCGACCTATCGGGATGTCTGCTCCGGCACTACCGGACATGCCGAGGTGGTGCAGGTGACGTTCGATCCGGAGGTGATCTCCTACGAGGATATTCTGGAGGTCTTCTTCCACACGCATGATCCCACCACGCCGAACAGGCAGGGGGCCGACGTCGGCACGCAGTACCGGTCGGTGATCTTCTATCTGGATGACCGGCAGAAGGAGATTGCAGAAAGGAAGAAAGCCGAAGTTGATGCCGGCGATCTCTGGTCCGATCCGATCATCACCGAAATCAGTCCGCTCGATACGTTCTACCCGGCGGAGGACTATCACATGAACTACTTCGACACCAACCCGAACCAGCCCTACTGCATGGCGGTGATCGGCCCGAAGGTCCGGAAGTTCATGAAGACCTTCGGGGAGAAGCTGAAAGCCTGAACCTTTGTGATTCTCGGTGCCTCCGCGGCGGCGGATGTCTTGGTGGTAAAGTCCCGCCTTGCCGAAACTTCACCACCAAGGCACCAAGAGCACAAAGAATCACGAAGCGTCAGCGTGTCGGCTCGGCCAGGGGGAAGGCTTTGGCGTACCAGGTTCCGTCGGCCGCCGTCTCGAACTTTCCGGCCCGGACATCTCCGACGGTCGGAACGGTCAGATCGAAGACGATCGTCTCGGCGTCAACCTCTCCTTCCTCGGCCAGTTGACGGAACGTTCCCCGATCGACCGAGCGAATCTCTTCTCCTTTCCGGAAGGAACAGTTCGGAGCATCGAGGAAATCGATACCGGTTTTCCCTCCGAGTTCACGAAGAAATCTCGTCATCGCATCGATCGAGCACCCCGAAGGGGCCGTCAGATCCTGATCGACTCCGACCAGAAGAAAACGGTTGTGGAGGATTTCGGCCGCTGCCGTCAGGTCCGCTCCGTGCGCGGCCCAGCCGCCGAGAAATTCCCGGACGGCCGATTCCACTGCATTCCGTTCCGTTTCATCAAGGTCTTTTCCCGACACAAAGGCCCAGAGGCGGGCGTGGTCGGGGAGTTCATCAAATCGCGTTATTCCCATGGTTGTGGTTTGCTTTGTTCATGTTCATGTGTTCGGGGTAGTCAGCTTTGAGCCGTGAGCAATGAGCTTTGAGCCGTGAGCTATCAGCTATGAGCTTTGAGCCGTGAGCTATCAGCTATGAGCAATGAGCTGTTTAGTCGTGTGCGGTATTCGGCTTTGAGGGGGGGAATAATGGTGTTTGCCGATGTCCTTTTCTCCACTTCTTCCCCCATCCTTCGCTACCTCCAACTCCTTTCCCCAAAATCCCTGCCGATAGCTCAAAGTTCACTGCTCAAGACTCAACGCTGACTGCTGACAACTCACGCTCACTGCCTAAAGCTGACTGCTGATAGCTCAAAGCTGACTGCTGATAACTCATAGCTCACTGCTGATAACCCAAAACTCACGCCTCAACTCTCCTCCGTAACTACCCGATCGCCTCGGTAATCCCCAGCGCCGTGTCGACCGGGACGTACTCCAGATCGAACGCCTCGGCGACCCCTCTGTAGGTGACGGTACCGCCGAGGATGTTCAGACCCTCGCGGAGTCCGGCGTCGTCGCGGAGGGCGACTTCGTAGCCGAGGTTTGCAAGCTTCAGCATGTAGGGGAGGGTGGCATTCGTCAGACCGATGGTCGAGGTGAAGGGGACCGCTCCCGGCATGTTGGCGACGCCGTAGTGGACGATGCCGTCGACTTCGTAGACCGGATCGGCGTGCGTCGTCGGCTTCGAGGTCTCGACGCATCCTCCCTGATCGACCGAGACGTCGACGATCACCGAGCCCGGCTTCATCTCCGAGAGCATCTCTCGCGTGATCAGCCACGGAGCCTTTGCTCCCGGGATCAGCACCGCACCGATCACCAGGTCGGCCTCGCGAATCGCCTCGCGGATTGCGTGGGGCGTCGACATCATCGTGTCGATGTTCTTCGGCATCACATCGTCGAGATAGCGGAGACGGTAGAGATTGTTGTCCATGATCGTCACGTTTGCCCCGAAACCGGCAGCGATCTTTGCCGCGTGCGTTCCGACGATACCTCCTCCCAGAACCAGTACGTTCGCCGGCTTCGTCCCCGGAATGCCGCCGAGCAGCACGCCCCGTCCACCCATCGGCTTCTCAAGGTACTTCGCCCCTTCCTGCGTCGCCATTCGTCCGGCCACCTCCGACATCGGAATCAGCAGCGGGAGCGATCCGTCCGGTGCGGTCACCGTCTCGTAGGCGATCGAGATCGACCGGCTGGCGATCATCGCCTCGGTCAACTCGCGACTTGCGGCAAAGTGGAAGTAGGTGAAGAGGACCTGACCCTCACGGATCAGACCATACTCCGGAGCGATCGGCTCCTTGACCTTGACGATCATGTCGGCCTCTCCGTAGACATCGGCCGGCGACCCGACGATCTTTGCTCCGACGGCTTCGTAGTCGGCATCGCTGAATCCCGAGCCGATACCGGCATTGGTTTCCACAAGGGGGGTATGGCCGTCACGGACGAGAAGCTGGATGCCGGCCGGTGTTGCACCGACACGATTCTCGTTCGGCTTGATTTCGCGAGGTACTCCGATGATCATGGTCGTCTTGTTGCTTGATGGTAGATAAGCGGGGAGAACTCCCCTTGTGAATATATCTCTGTGAATGTTTTGCTCCCCCTTACGGAGGCGATCCCCAATATAGCAGGATTGAACCCTTCCGAATCGTATGAATTCTTCACTGAATTCCGATCTGCCGAAGGCTCAGTTCTCTTTGTTCCAGGGATGACGGCGAAGCAGAAGAAGTGCCTTGCCGGGAAGCTCCTCTCCGGCCGGGAGGCTGATCCCGTCACGGTCGGTTTCGATGATGATTTCCCGGTCGGGGAGTTCGTTCCGGAGGTATTCCCTGTAGGTCTCCGCAGAGCGGAGAAGCCGTTCCGAACCGGGAACCAGAACGATCTCCGAGGGCGTCCCCTTCGCTTCCCGGGCAAATTCTTCGAGAACGGATATGCCTTCCCGGGTCAGACTGCCCTCCCCCTCTTCCGGCGGGAAGAGGAGCCACTGTTCTTCAATCACATCCTGTTCTGAGCGGTTCAGCGGGGGTTCCTCTGGGCTTACCTCCACAAACGGAAGATCGTCCCGCGCGGCGGTCATCGCTCCGGTGGAATCCTCGGCAATCAGTTCGGCGGTCAGTCGTGAGGGGACCGTCCCGTCCGCCAGATCGATCTCCAGGTCAAGGGACTGGTCCTCATCGTCGCTCGTAATCCGGGCGATCTCCCGTCCGTCCCGCCGTATCGAAAGACTCCAGGAACGGAGCCCGGCATCGGCGCTGATTCCGGGCGTGACGCCGATCGAGGGAAGAACGTAATCCTCGACGATCCACTCCCGCGTCGGAGATGTGCGGCGGCGATGGAGAGTCCGGCGCGGAAGAAGGCGGATCTCATCCCATCTGTTCCCGTCGGCGTCCATCGCGTAGAGATCGATTTCCGCCGACAGACGACCTGCCGGAAGGGGAGGAGGGGGAATCGGAGGGGAGGGGAGGAGAAGAACCGGCGGTCCGGGGGAGGGAACAGGGTGCCGGCCGAATGCGAAATCGATGCCGACGCTGAAGGAGCGGAGACCGAGACCGTTGACAAGTCCCCACGCGTCGACCCGGGTGTAGAGTTCGGGGATAATCCGGAATCGGGAGGAAAAGGGGAGTTCGTGCGATGCCGAAAGAGTCCCGCCGAAGGAGACCGGTCCGGAACCGAGCAGATCACCCTCGGCCACAACACGCGTCCGTTCCGAATTCTCCGGAAAGCTGATCTCGGTCGGTGACAGGATCGACTCCTTGTGGACAAAGCGGGAGAGAAGCCAGTATTCGATCCAGGGACCGAAGCCGAGATGCCAGTCGCCGACAACTCTCCCCTTGATCTGTCCTTCGGCTCCCAGCCGTGCCGTCAGCGCGCTGACGGTGAACTCCCGGTTGGTCTGGACCGCGTTCCCGCTGACCGGATCGGCCAGCGGAGCCGTGTAGGAGTTCGAGGTGAACAGACCGGAGGAGATGCCGAGACTCAGGCGCAGATCGGCGAAGAAGTTACGCCGACTGAAGAACTGAAGGAAGGCGCCGAAGCGTCCGCGGTGATCGAAGGATGATCCGGTCCCGTCGCAGAACGTACACCACTCCACGTTCCCCGGGGTTCGCTCAAGCGCCAGCGGAAGACCGTATTCGTAGGCGACGAAGGGGCCGAAAAGAGGTTCCGGGTTCCTCTGCTGTGCCGACGTCCTTCCCGACATCAGAAGAAGACCGAAGAGGACCGGGAGAACGATATGCCGTGACCGGAAGCGATTCATGAGGGGATGAATCTACTGCCCGCCGGTCTGAAAAACAACAGACTCGTCCGTGCATTCTGCGGACGAGTCTGTTGTTGATAGGATCTTTCTGATGTCCTGCCCGACGGATTGATCAATAGAGTTTCATCTCCACCAGTTCCCATATCTTCGTCATCCGTCCGGTGGCTGGGGATCCCCCCTGATACCATTCGATTCTGACCGGACCGACGCCCGGCGCAAAGTATTGCCAGGGAATTGCCTCCACAAAGCTCGCATGCACCGGTTCGATAAGCCGGGTACGGTAAAGGTAGCAGGTATAATAGCCGTCAAGCAGTTTCCGGATGACCGTATCGGTCGACTCGACATACCGGGCGATGATCTGATCGACAAGCTTCGGATTGCCGGGGTTCGCCGGATCGGGTACGAGCACCTTGATGGTCTCCGTATTCGTCGTATCCCCTTTCCGTGCCGGATAGGGGGCGAACACGTACTTCTCGTTTTCTATGTAGGCGGCCTCCAGCGTCGGCCTCCTTCCATCCCAGAGACCGTCGACGCCGTTGCGATACCAGGTGCTCTCCTCATACCCGATCGCTCTGCACTGATACCAGGTCGATCCGTTGATCTCCTTCGCATCGGTAACGAGAATCGTATCGTGCGTTGTGCCGATAATGGTGCCGTCCTCGGCGTATGTCGTCAGGATGCCGATCCACATATTCCCCTTTGCCAGAGGCATGATGACGTCCTCCTTCGGCTCGGTCGGAAGCCGGTCGTTGCAGCCTATTGCGGTCACATGAAGGGGCAGAAGCAGATGTGCCGACAGCCTTTTCATCGATGTCGCGGAAGTCGGGCAGGGAAGTG
>CBFGQN010000309.1:0-5418 GCA_965650895.1 uncultured Ignavibacteria bacterium
GCTCGACGAAGTTCGGGTTCTCGTCCGGGTGATCGCCGGTGAAGAAGTCGGTGCAGTGCGCGGCTGTGAGAACGACGTCGGAACGCACGAGCGTCCGGTCGACGTTCAATCCGGACGTGCCGTTGTTCTTTATCCCACAAGTCGCGGATCGAACGGAGCCTGAACCGCCTCGCCGATGTCGATCCTGCCGAAGTTCCTGTGAGCCGGATTCAGCAGATAGTTGTGTTCCATCGGGACCACAACGCTCGGAACGCGAAGGACCGGCGATTTCCCTTCCCGCAGCCACTCATCGCCGATCTCCTGCGAGACTTCGTTCGGCGGATGTTTGTTCCATCCTTCCGGAAGGGAGGCAAGGTCGACGGTCTTCACAAGTGTCGTGTCGAATGTTGCGGGGATACAGATGTAGCGGGTCAACAGCCTGGGATCGTCTATGCGCACAAGAATCTCCAGCAGGGCAAGGGAAATACTGCCGGAGGTGTAGACAACTTTCTTCCCTTTGCTGTTAAAGCGTTGTCCACGTTTTGCTGAGCCTTCGCCGGTGAACGCCTCGCGTTGCCAGCGAGGATCGGTTATACGCCATACGGTTATTCTGGCCATGATGTATTGAGGTTGATGATGGTGTAGATGGTTGTGCTGCCCGAGAGCGTCGTCAAACGGGAATGCCGTAGGCGATACCGTCAAGAACCTGCTCCACAATTTCCGCTCCCGGTCCGGTTCTGGCCATATCAAGCGGTGATGTATCTCCAAGTGCATAGTTCGGTCGCTTCATCCACTCTCTCGCTTTTTCTTCATCTTCCAGAACTTCGATTGCTCTCTCCGTAAGCCGTGCAATCCTCCATGCCCGTTCCGATTCCGAAGCCGGAAGCCGCTTCTCGCTGCGTCGGCGGTTCAGCGTCCGCAAGGGGATGCTGACGGCCCGGGCCAGTTCCTTGTTCGAGAGATCAAGCCGCTTCTGAATATCCGTCAGGATACTCAGCGGGAGCCCTTCGCTGATCCTGGCCGCGGCCGTGCTCAGATCCCATGTGAGATAATTCATTGTTGCTTCTCCATTAATTTCGGTTGTTGCCGTATGGCTGACAATATAACGCCGTGTGGCACGAGGTGCAAACGGCGGAAATATTGCCGCCGATAAAAAAACGCCTGTGCGAAACATCCTCTTGCATTTCCTTCCTTGCACCTGACGCGACGTGAGGTCCTAACTTCGCGGATGTTCGCGAACGAAATCCTCTCTTCGGCAAACTACCGGAAGGGGGGAGAAGAAATTGGAAGACATCAACATGGAGATATGCCGATGAAGACCGAAGGAGTGCGGATCGGTCACCTGGCCGAACGGACCGGACTTTCGATACGGACGCTGCACTGGTACGACGAGATCGGCCTGCTGAAGCCTTCCGACAGAACGGAGTCGGGACACCGGCTCTACAGCAGGGAGGATATCGCCCGCCTGCAGCGGATACTGTCGCTGCGGGATCTCGGCTTCTCGCTTGAGGAGATCGCCGAGTGTCTGGACGATCCGGCGTTCGATCACTACACGGTGATCCGGATGCACCGGATCAGACTCCAGCGCGATCTGGAGAAGACCCGCCGACTCTGCGACCGGCTTGAACGGCTGGAAGGCTATCTCCAGCGAGGAGAGGATGTCTCCGGAGAAGAATTCATGAAAACAATCGAGGGAATTATCATGGTTGAAAAATATTATTCGGAAGAACAGCAGGAGTACCTGAAGAAACGGTACGAAGAGGTCGGCCAGGAGCGGATTGCCGAGGTGCAGAAGGAGTGGGAGGAACTGATTGCCGCCGCACGTGCCGAGATGGAGAAGGGGAGTGATCCGACGAGCGAGCCGGTTCTGGCGATCGCCCGGAAATGGAACGCTCTGGTCGCGGAATTTACCGGAGGCGACCCCGGCATCGGCGCGTCGCTGAACCGGATGTACAGCGAGGAGGGACCGGAGAAGGCAAGCCGCGGCGTGATGGATCCGGCAATCTTCGAGTTCATGCGAACGCCGTGCGAGAGGGTGCGGGGGGAATAACGGTGAGGGCTTGACATGCTCTTCCCGGCTTTGATGATCCGGGAAGAGCATGTGCATGCCTCGTGTACAGTCCGCTCTTCTATTCCGGCATCAGTTCCACCCGGACTTCCGTTCCGTCATCAACGTAGGAAGGACATCCACCTTCACCTCCTGCAAAAGATGCATCGAATGCGATAGGCTTTGCCTGATAGCCCGGTGCGGAAATCGTCATGCGATACGTTCCCTCATCGACTCCGAAACCGAAAGGGACAGTGCCGATTGTGTCACCAGTAACCGTAATATTTGTTCCCTGCTTCACGTAGGTTTCGTCTTCAAAGAGGTAGGAGGGCAATCCTGATGACGCAGGCACTTCAATCCCGCTCAGACGGACCGTGCCGATCGCTGCTCCGGTTACCCCGTCAGTAACCGCCACAACAGTGAAGACCGGCTCGTAGGTGAGATGAACGCATGGACCGGTATCGTCGTTGCATCCCGGAAAAACAGCCAGAAGTATTGCCGACACGAACAGGTTCGAAACGAGGTGGACGTTCATGGTCTCAGGTAGAGAATTGTTATCGATGAAGTTTCATGCGAAGACAATCGGCATCTTCCTTCATAACATGTCGGTGAAGAAAAGAGAGGATCAAGAACGAAAAGACAGGCCATTCCTGACTTTCCGTTCTTGATCGGACGATTCATCCGGTGGGAAGGGACAGGGGAGAGGCTATGCCGAGACATACACCCGCTCAAACTTCTCCCTGATCGCCTCATTACAGAGGTTCCCGATGCTCCCCTGGTGTGTATGGGGGGCTCCCGGCGTCGGCTCGTATGTCCCCTCGGCAACCGCCTTCCCGACGATACGGTAGGCGTCCCGGAACGGCGTCCCTTCGGCGACCAGACGCCCTACATCCTCGACCGTGTAGAGATACCGGTATCGTTCCTCCCGCATCCAGTCGGTCCTGACCTCGATGTGCTCCAGCATGTACGCTGCAAGTTTCAGACACTCCTTCAGGTGATCCGCTCCGGGGAAGAGAAGTTCTTTCAGAAGCTGGTAGTCGCGATGGTAGCCTCCGGGGAGATTCGTCGTCAGCAGGGCGATCTGGTTCGGCAGACCCCGCAGCGTGTTGCAGTGGGCACGGATCAGCTCGAAGACGTCCGGGTTCTTCTTGTGGGGCATGATGCTCGATCCGGTTGTGAGGGATGTCGGGAAACCGACGAGGTCGAAGTTCCCTCCGGAGTAGAGGACTACATCCATCGCAAAACGTCCCAGCGTCATCGCCGTCGAGGCGATGGCCGTGGCCAGTGTCCACTCGAGTTTGCCGCGACTCAGACCGGCACCCATTGCGTTGATCCGAAGCCGGGAGAAGCCGAGTTCCCGTGTCGTCATCTCCCGGTCGACCGGAAAGGGGGAACCGTATCCGGCGGCCGATCCCAGCGGATTCTGGTCGGTGATCTCCCGTGCGGCGTTCAGCAGAATCATATCATCGATCAGAAGTTCGGCATACGCTCCGAACCAGAGACCGAACGATGACGGCATGGCGATCTGCATGTGGGTGTAGCCGGGCATCGGATCGTCCCGATGCTCCTCGCTTAACCCTATCAGCACTTCAAAGAGATTCCGGACCAGCCTTCTGATCTCGTCGACTTCGTCTTTCCCCCACAGATGAAGGTCCAGCAGTATCTGGTCGTTCCGGGACCGTGCCGTGTGGATCCGCTTCCCCGCCTCCCCGATTCGCCTGGTCAGTGCCTCCTCGATTTTCGAGTGGACATCCTCGAAATCTTCCTCGATCACAAATTCTCCGTTCTCGATCTCCTCAAGGAGCAGGTGGAGGGCTTCCTCCAGTCTCTCGAAATCCTCCCGTTCGATCAGGCCGACCTCGCGGAGCATCTCCGCGTGGGCAAGCGAACCGAGCACGTCGTAGCGGGCCAGTCGCATATCGAGGGTTCGATCATTCCCGACGGTAAATCGTTCGACCAGTTCATCGATCGATTCACCCTTGTCCCAGAGCTTCATCCGTTCCTCCGTTCGTGTGTGTTGCGTGGTTGTATTCCGGGAGAGAATATGTCCTCAGGCGATCCGCAATTCCGATGTATCCTTTGATCCCGTCCCGTATCTCCTGCAGTAGAATGTATTCGTCGGCGGTATGCGATCTGGCCGAATCCCCCGGTCCGATCTTGACGGTCGGAAAGGGCATTCGGGCCTGATCCGACAGAGTGGGAGAACCGAAGGTCCGGATGCCGAGGTCTTCGGCAACGGCGATGATCGGATGATCGGAGGGAATCCCCGAAGGGTTGAGCCGGACCGAGCGGGGGATGACTTCGGCGCTGATGTGTGAGCGTATGATCTCCAGAACCTCGGCGTTTGTACAGGTGTCGGTTGTCCGGACATCGACGGTGAACCGGCAGGTCTCCGGCACGATGTTATGTCGCGATCCGGCTTCGATGATCGTGACGTTCATCTTCACCGGACCGAGCATCTCCGATTCGCGCTCGAAGCGATAGGTCCGGAACCACTCGATGTCGGCCACGGCTTTGTAGATGGCGTTGACTCCTTCTTCCCGCGCCGCATGTCCCCGCACGCCGTGTGCCGTGCAGTCGAGTACGAGCAGTCCTTTCTCCGCAATCGCCAGCTCCATCTTCGTCGGTTCGCCGACGATTCCGAAATCAATGTTTCCGAGTTCGGGAAGAAGGAGAGGAATTCCGTTCGGTCCGGAGTTCTCTTCCTCTCCTGTTGCGGCCAGAATCAGATTGAAGGGGAGATCGTGATCGTAAAAGTGGAGGAAGAGAGCGATCAGCGAGACCAGCGGTCCCCCGGCGTCGTTGCTGCCGAGTCCGTAGAGGATACCGTTCTCTTCTTCGGCCCGGTGAGGATCGCGGGTGTAGCTGCTCCCCGGCGGAACCGTGTCGTGGTGGGAGTTCAGGAGAATCGTCGGTCTCCCCGGATCGAACTTCCGGTTCCGGCACCAGATGTTATTCTTCAGGCGATGGGTCTCCACGCCCCGCTCCTCAAGGAAGTTGCGAATGATCTCCGCCGTCTCCTCTTCCTCACCGGAGAGGGAGGGGAGAGCGATCAGTCGTTTCAACAGATCGACCCCCTCTTCATATCTCTTCTCTACGGATTGTGCCGGTTCGCTCATGATTCCTCTTTCCGTTTCAGTGCAGTGATTGCAGTTCCCTCCCGTTCGGAGACGAGCATCTCTTCGTTCCCGATCCTGACGCTTGCCACACCACCTTTCAACGCAACCAGAGATCCGTCGATCTTCGGCATCATTCCCCCCGCAATTGTTCCGTCGGCCATCAGTAGGGCGATGCTTTGCGGATCGAGTTCGGTGAGGACCGAGGAGGGATCGTCCGGATCGGCCAGAACTCCCGGCCGGTCGGTGATCAGAAGAAGTTCGACGGTATAATGA
>CBFGQN010000310.1:0-5394 GCA_965650895.1 uncultured Ignavibacteria bacterium
AGGGGACGGTCGTCTGCGCCGGGAGTTCGGTATCCCGGATGATCTCCCTCTGATCGGCAACGTCTCGGCGATTGCCCCGCACAAGGATTATCCGACCTTTGTCCGGACCGCAGAGCGGTTTCTGAGGGGAGGAGGGAGGGGGAAATTCCTGATTGTCGGAGGGGACTCCGGCGAGGAGAAGGCCGTTCGGTCGCTTGTGCGTGAATTGGGGCTGGAAGACCATATCATCTTCACCGGTTTCCGGACCGATGTTCCCGATATCCTTCCGGAGCTCGACCTCTTCCTGATAACCAGTCGTACCGAAGGACTGGGGACCACAATTCTGGATGCCTTCGCTGCCGGTGTTCCGGTGGCGGCGACTGCCGGGGGAGGAATTCCTGAACTTGTGGAACACGAAGTGACCGGGCTTCTGGCCGATCCGGGGGATGACCGGGTGCTGGCGGGATATCTTGAGCGGCTTTTGCGGGATGATGAGTTGCGGGGCAGACTGATCCGGAACGGACGTGCGCGCGTTCGGGAATTCTCGAAGGAGCGGACGGCGGAACGGACGGTGGAGATCTACGGGAAAGTCGTGGGAGATAGGTGAATGTCGACCTTGAGCAATCAGCTTTCAGCAATCAGCAATCAGCTTTCAGCAGTGGGCAAGGAACTCTTCAACCATTGAACTCTCGACTCCTGACTCTCGACCTTGAGCAATCAGCAGTGAGCAAGGAACTCTTCAACCATTGAACTCTCGACTCCTGACTCTCGACCTTGAGCAATCAGCGGTGGGCAAGGAACTCTTCAACCATTGAACTCTCGACTATTTAACTATTCAACCAATCTCGGCAACCGCAGCCGGAACGTCGTTCCCACTCCTTTCTCGCTTTCGACGCTGACGCTGCCGCCATGTCCTTCGACTACCCGCTTGATGATTACCGTGCCGATACCCGATCCCCCTTCCTTTTCGGTGTAGTAGGGCTGAAAGAGGCGGGCAAGTGTTGTGGGGGACATGCCGATGCCGGTGTCGGAGATGACGATATCGATATCGTCATCTCCGGCGATCAGGGTCACACGGATTGCTCCTTCACGTTCGCCGATTGCCTGGCGGGCGTTGTCGATCACATTCCGGACGGCAATCGTCAACTGGTCGGCATCGACGGCGATCCGGAAATCTTCTCCCCGTCGCTCGAAGATCAGCTTCACCATGCCGGGCATATATTCCTGCATATCGTCGACAAGGGAGGAGATAAGCAGCACAAGATCGACCTCCACCAGTTTCACTTCCTCCGTTCTGGCCACCGTCAGCAGATCATCGACAATCTCCCGTAGTCTTCCGCTCTGCCGTACCAGACGTCCGGTAATCGTCAGCCCTTTCTCGGAATCGGCAAGGTTTGCCAGTTCATGCCGGAGCGACTCGGCCGAGGTCCGGATCACGCCGAGTGGTGTCTTCATCTCGTGGGCGATGTGATGGGCCACCGAGGCCCAGTTAACCAGACGATCCTGCTCGAGCACTGCGGTGATGTCCTGAATCATGACAATGTACCCCTTCGTCCCGCCGTATCGTCCGTAGAGGGGACGTCCGGTAAAGTGAAGTGTCCGGGAGACTCCGTCAGCCGAGACGTGCAGCTCCGTCTGGAACGGCTCGCCGTATCCGAGAAGTTGTCGGCATCGTTCAAGAACGGGCTGGAAATGCTGGGCGGCGAAAGCAAAATTCAGGTGGCGTGCCAGCGGACTGGCCCCATCGATGCCGATGTAGCGGCGGGCCGAGCTGTTGATCGTCAGCACCCGTCCGTTTCGCGACGTGACCACAAAACCGGCCGCTTCGGTCCCCCGGATAATGTTCGTGTACATCACCCGCATCATCCGATAGCGTCGGAAAAACAGAAAGCCGAGGAGAAGGAGGGGGAGAATGATCAGACCGACGATGATTTCGGTCTGCCGGCGATAGAACCATCGCCACGGATCGGGCTCCACCGTCACGATGGTGGAGCCACGCTCGGTGACCACCAGATAGTCCGCTTTATCTCCGTCAAGCTCGATCAGTCTCACCCGTTCTCCACCGACCACCGGCAGTCGGCAGAGATAATCCAGATCATGATCGTACACGACGGCGGAATCCTCACCGACAAGAAAGAGATAATGGTCGTCGGCCACGGCCGAGCGGTAGGGGACCGACGAAGGATAGAACAACGGTTCCGGTCGGCCGTTCTCTCCGGGACGAAGTACTTCCGGAGAGGGGACCGAATGATAGAGAAGGACAAACGGATTGTTGCCGGAGAGGGAAAGAATGTGATCGGGAAAACGGGAAATCGGAAGCTGCTCCTCGAACCCTCCGCTCTCCTCCCGTATCTGCACAAGTGTCGGCGGATCGCTCAGTCCCATCAGAATCCGTCGGTCCTTCCCCCCGGAACCGCTCAGCAACACCCGGCCGCTCCCTCTGAGCGGTCGACTGGTAAGGATCGAACCGTCTATCAGGTTGAATGTGCCGAAAAAGGTCTGGTCGCCGTAACTCTCGGCGAAGTAGAGATGGTCCGCCCGAAGAGAAGAGGGGAGTGTCCCCTTGATCCGTCCGCGATGCCGATAGATCTCGGTCCCGTCGCTCCGTATGCCGACAATACCGGAGTCGCCGGCGAGGGCGACGATAAGTTCGGACGGATTGACGGCCGTGAGGGGGAAGACCCCGACAATCCGGTCGAATCCTTTCCCTTCGTTTTCCCACAGCGGCCTCAGTTCCGGTGTCCGGACGGTTCCGACAAGGTAGAGGACGGACGTATTGCCGGGGCGGGCAAGAAGGAGGCCGGTCGTATCCCCCGGCATCCGGCTGAAATCGACCGGATGCAGATCGCGCCAGAGTATCTGGGAGCGGATCTGATAGAGAGAATCCAGAAGCAGAAGCCGGTCGGCAGACGGAGTCTGTTCGATGCCGAACCATCCGTTCTTCAGTCGGTAGAGTTCCGGCAGGAGGCCCGGCTGTTCGGTTCTCTCCTGTCCGTGAAGGATAACTGAAAGAAGAGGGGAGAGGAGCAGGGCAAGGGACAATGACAGGAGGAGAGAGGAGAAGAATCCGAAACGGAAAGGGGTTCTTCTCCCGCTCCGCAGGGAGGGGTGCGATTCTCTTTCCGGATGTCCCTCCTGTTTCCGACTCGGCATTGTGATGTGAATTGGCGTTCGTCTCACTCCATCGGCATCGAAATCATCGCCACGGCGTAGGCTGCAATCCCTTCTCCCCGTCCGATCGAGCCGATCCCTTCATTTGTTGTGGCCTTGACCGACACCCGACGTTCCGGGATGCCGAGATGTTCGGCGATTGTGCGGCACATCTCGTCGCGGTAGGGGGCCAGCTTCGGTTGCTCCAGAACAAGTGTGCAGTCGGCCTGTACGGGGCGTCCCCCTTCGGCTTCGATCAGTCTTCGGACTTCACTGAGAAGTTCCAGCGAACTGATATTCTCGAAGCGGGGATCGGTGTTCGGGAAGTGATATCCGATGTCCCGCAATCCGGCGGCGCCGAGCAAGGCATCGCAAAGAGCATGAAGCAGGACGTCTCCATCGGAGTGGGCCACCGGACCGTGGGGAGAACCGGGAATCTTTACCCCTCCCAGTACAAGCGGGCGTCCCTCTTCCAGCCGATGAATGTCGTAACCGAAGCCGTTCAGAAACAGTGACACGTGAAGCAATTCCTCCGGATAACTTCTCTATGCTCTATGGATTGTTGCGAAACCAGAACTCGCTGATGGCCAGTTCCAGTGAGAGCCTGCCGAAGACTTCACGGGTCAGGCCGTTATCGGTCGTTCCCCGCATTCCTATTTCCAGTCCGATGTCGGCCCCGGCCCCCGATCCGAGCGCACCGGTCGAGGAGAAGGGGATGTTGGCTCCGAGCGCTACCCCCATCTCGTTGATGTTCCCCTGCGGCAGGGCGTAGTAGGTCTGTTCGTACCACAGACCGGTCCGCAGCGTCCAGGTCGACAGACCCGTGGCGCTCACCCCTTTTGCCGGAAGATAGTCCACACCGACCCCCGTCCGCAAGCGTCCCCGCGTCGTCGACAGTGAGTCGTTCGGACTCCATCCCTGCGTCAGCACATCGGCCGAGAGGAGCGTCCGCCCGCTCTTCAGCGATGCGCCGAAGGTGATGCGAGAGGGGACCGAAAGTTCCGACTCGGTGATGAGGGACGTGACCGTGTCCTCGATACCGCTTTCGCGGAATATCGAGATCGCTTCCCGTTCGGTCGTAAGGGTGGTGCCGGGAGAGAACGTTGCGGCTACCAGCAGGTTCTCGACAGGTCTGGCCAGCACGCCGATCGTCCCGCCGATGCCGGACCACGTGTCGGTGTTGATGTATCCGGCATCGTTCAGCGTCGAGGTCGGAAAGTCGACCAGTGTCCGGTTCAGCGTCGAGCCGAAATAGAAATCGAACGTTGCGCCGATCGAAAGTGCGTCGATCGGCTTCAGCGAAAATCCTCCGAACCCCTGCGATACGCCCCCGGAGCCGCTGTAGGTCAGGTCGGCCTGCACCGTCGAATCTCCGGACGGAACATCCCGCTTCACTCCGGTCCGGTAGTTGACGCTGCTGTAGGGGCGGATGCCGATTCCGATCGCCCCGCCGAGATCTTTCGAGAAGGGGAGACCGATGGCAACGTTCCGGAAGGTCGTTCTGTTCTGCCAGTTCGATTGATCCTCATCGCTGACCCGATACTGCTCGAAGCGGAGTCCGGCCTGGATCGTGACGTAGTTCAGCGACGTCCAGGCGGCCGGGTTCAGCGAGTTGAGAATGGAACCGTACGGAACGGCAGCCTCAACTCCCCCTCGTCCGGCTCCGGCTGCGGTGGTCGTCGACTGCAAGTCCCCTATGTTGAAGATCGAATAGGTGCTCCCGCCACCCTGCGCACCGGCGACCGGAGGAAGGAGAAGGAAGCAGAAAAGGATCGATCCGATAAAAGTTCGTGCGTATGGCATATCGTTCAGGATTTCACCTGCGTTGAGTAGACAATCCGAAGTTTGGGACGAAGTTCCTCCGGTCCGTCCGGACCGTAGAGGACCACACGGTCGACCGTTGCCGATTCCAGCGCCGGATCGTTCCGGCTCAGGGCCAGGATCAGTCCGTTGTTCGGCACTCCCTGACTGCCGGAACGGAGCCAGCGGATCAGAACGAAGCCGAAGGCCTTGAACTGGAACACATCCGAAAGGGATCCGTCATCCCCGGCCGGTCTGGTCCCGAGCAGAAAGCCCGAGAAGAGGGAGGAAACGTCGGCAAGATATTTTTCCGAACCGAGCGGGTTGTCCCCGGCGACATAGCCGGCCAGGAGGCGGACCTCGCCGGTCGTGCCGTACTTCTCCTCTTCCGGCACCACATGGAAGGTCAGTTCCGCGCTGTGGATCACCGCATCGGTCGGAATCGAGTCGAGACTGAATTTGACG
>CBFGQN010000311.1:0-5381 GCA_965650895.1 uncultured Ignavibacteria bacterium
CGTTTCGTTTATCTTTCCCCCTTCTCCCGACTCGCTCCCGGCAACCGCCTTCGCATCTGTGAAAGATTGTCGTATTTTCAGACGAAAGAAGAATCGTCCGGCACAGGAACGATTCAGACAGGAGTATTGAACATCACAGCATGATATGATCGATACCACCGCCGCCGCAACAGCCGACAGACCGACGCTGAATGCTCAGCAGGTTATCCTCAAGCTTCAGGACGCCATCGACTTCGTTAACCAGCGGGTTATCAACCGCGAGGAGATCATCGAACAGATTTTCTGCGCCCTACTCACCGGCGAACATGCGCTGATCCAGAGCCGGACCGGCGTGGGGAAGTCGCTGATGGTAGAACAGATTTTCAGGATGTTCTCCGGCGCCCGATACTTCAAGGTGCAGGCATCCAAGGAGCAGCAGCCCGACACTTACTTCGGTGCGCTCGATATCGAGGAGCTTCGCAAAGGGATTCTCCATCACAACACGACAGGATCGCTGGTCGAGAGCGAGTTCGGCTTTATCGATGAGATCTTCGACGCAAACGACTATACGTTGCGAGCCCTCCTCTCGCTGCTGAACGAACGGGAACTTGTCCTGGGCGTACAGCGCGTTCCGTCATCGGTCCACACCGTAGTGGCCGCGACGAACTATCTGAGAATCACCGATATTACCGAGGCCCTGCTGGATCGTTTTGCCTACCAGTCGGTGGCCTGGCCCGACAAGGATCCCTACGAACAGTATCGCATCTCCCAGCAATATCTGCGTCACGGAGGGCACGCGGTCACACCGCCGTACACCATCGAGTACGGCAACCTTTGCGAGGTCAGGAAGGTCTGCCATGGCGAAAGCGATCTGCTCAGCATCGATATATCGTCGGATGTCGCCTACTTCGCCAATCTTGTGATCCGATACTATGAGGAACTGCGGAACAGATCGATTGAACAGGATGGGGAAGCGCTGGGAGGACGGGATTTCTATATCTCCCCCCGGAAGCAGATGAAAGCCTTCGATCTGCTCAGGGCGATCGCCTTCATGCACGGCAGGACATCGGTTCAGTACGACGATGTCAGCCGTCTCTACATCCTCTTCACAACCGTCGGCGTAGACGAAGAGCGGGCAATCTGGAACAAGGCATGCTCGGCACTGACGCATCAGTTCACCGCAACCCACGCCTTCGAGCAACTTGCCACGCTCCTGCAGTTCAAGGATCTTCTCACCCACCTGAAACTCCACCCGGAAGATCTGGGCAAACCGCTGGGACAGATCGACGGGATTCCGGTCAGACGCTCGCTTCTGGAATGGGCGCGCGAGACGCTCGGTTTTGCCGACGCAAACTTCGAGAACAACCGCAGACTCATCACCGAATATCTGAGCCAGTATCAACCGGCCACACAGGAGATTCGGGAACTGAAGGAGAGTCTGCAACGTGATACGCGAATTCTTTTCGGCGGCGGGGAGGCCGGGGGACGTCCGCTTCTTTAGGTTCGGCAGGGAGACGTATCTTCGCACCGGAAACAGAAGAGAATCACCGCAGAGGACCGGCGATTCTCCACGCATTTTAATCTTTGCCGATGCTACGAAAAATTCAGCCTGTCTACTGGTTTGTCGGGGCGCTCCTTCTGTCGCGATTGATCGCATCACAGCTGATGCACATCTACGATGATGCCTTTATCACCTTTCGCTATGCAAGAAATCTGGCAGAGGGGACGGGATTCGTCTACAATGCCGGCGAGTGGATTCTGGGGACCACAACCCCCGGCTTCGGGCTTCTCCTTTCGGTTTTCTATCTGTTCGGACTCCCCATGCCGGAGTCGGCGATCCTCTTCAATATCCTCTGCGACGGAGCAACGCTCCTGCTGACCCTTCGCTTTATTCTGGATGAAACCGAAGAGACCTATCCGGCCATCAGTTCACTCTTCGCTCTCTTCTTTATCGGTACGCCGATCCTGGCCCGGACCAGCGTCGGCGGAATGGAGTCAAGCCTCTTTCTGCTCTGTTCGGTCGGAACGATCATTCTCTTCCGCAGAGAACGATTTGTCCCGGCCGCATTTCTCGCCGGACTCTCCTACTTCCTTCGCCCTGAGGGAATCATTCTGATCGGCCTCCTTCCATTGCTTCTCCTCTTCCGCAAGGATGTAAAACGTGCTTTTCTGATGGGAGGGATCAGCCTCGGCACCGTCATTCCGGTTCTGCTCCTCCTCTATTTCACCTACGGACAGATTCTCTCGCAATCGGTCCTGGCAAAATCGACGCTGGAGAAGGCCTCTCCCTTTACCGTCATCGGTCAGCTTGTCTCCCCCGATTATGTGGTCCTCACCCTGGCAATAGTGGCGATCGCCGGCATTCCCATTCTCCTGAGGAAACGGGACGCCCGGTTTGTGGTCCTGCTCTGGACCGGATTGTTTCTGCTGGCTTATGCCGTCGGCCGACCGAAAGTCTGGTCGTGGTACGGCGTTCCGGTCTATTACGGTGCGGCACTGACGGCGGCGACGTTTCTGGGTTACGTTGCATACAGAGCAAAGGGATTGCGGACAGTCTTCACACAACCGTGGTCTCCGGCACTACTGGCCACCACAGCCCTTTTCTTCTGGATCGGCATGTACTTCTATAAGGGAGAAAGCGAGATTCACCGGTATCTCTACGAACCGCTTGAAGAGTGGAGCCGAACGGAGTTTTCTCCGGACGATACGATCCTGGCGTATGACATCGGTGCGATCGGCTATTTCAGCAACGCCTATATTTACGATATGGCCGGTCTGGTCACACCCGATGCCCTGACCTCCGCCACGCCCGGTCCGGCCATCCGGACGGTCCGTCCGGATTATTTGTGGATGATCGCCGCACAGGGAGGGATCTCCGACATCTACACCGATCCGTCGATTGCCGGACGGTACAAACCGGCCATCACTTTTTTTGCCGATCCCGATCGCCGCTACACCGACGATACGCTGCAACTTCCGGATCATTGGGTTCAGGAGTATATTATATTCAAACGACTCGATAACGGCACCGGTACCGCGAACGATATGAGACGCTGATATGCCGTCGGATGCGCTCCGTCATACCTTGTTCTTCGAACACATGGAAGAGTTCGGTTACTTCTCCGAACTCACATCCGCACTGCCTGAAAACTTCACATCCGTTTTTGAAATAGCCCGCGTTCTGGAGGATGAAACATCGGCTCTCTACCAGCAGTTGCATGAGGCGATAACGGTCTCCTCGACGGTTCCTCCGAAGAAGAAGGAAAGTCGTGAATGGCGTCCGAATCGTCACATACCGCCGGTTCAGGAGTTCGATGTCGATTTTATCAGGAGCGTCAGCGAAGTCAGCCGCATTCTTCCGTCGCAACACGTTCTTCCCGACGAAGTCTTCATGCGGCGTCTGGCCCGTCGAGAACTGATTCGCCGGGTGGCCCGAACGCCGACGATTCTTCCCTTCGGGAACTCCTCCCATGACTTCAATCCGAATTTCTTCAAACAGAAAGTCTATCTCCTTCTGGATACCTCGGCTTCGATGCTTTCGCACCACCGGTTCCAGATGGCCAAGGCGGTCGCCTACGTCTTCCTGAAGCGGAACCTGAAAGAACTCGGCCACATCTACTTCCGGACATTCGACCGGGATATAGGCCCGCTGGTGACGGCAACCGATATGACGAGTCTCCGCGCTCTGATCCGGACGATCATGCGCCTGAGCAGACTGGGGAACGGAACGGCACTGGAGAAGGCGATCCTGACCGCGTGTGACGATATCTGCCGGGATTCGGCCCTCTCCGGAGCGGAACTTCTGGTGATTACCGACGGGGCGGCCCATCTGGACAAAGGACGGATTACCGAAGCGCTCGGGAGTGCGATCACGATCAACACGATCAAGATCGGCGATGCGAAGGTGGCGATCGACGAAAAGATCCTGCACGACGAGGCGGCCCGGGGGTCCTCACCCGAAAGCCATTCGCTGGCGGAGATCGGCGAACGTATCCGCCACCTCGAGTTCGAGATGACCAATGCATCGACCAGCCGGATCGAACGGATTCAGGCGGAAGTCCGGAGCCTGAAGGGACAGATGGAGAGGATGCGGCAACACATCGTCGAACACATGAGAAGCGAGTATGGTCGGGAGATCGAAGCTATCTCCCGCGTCTTCGTCAACGTCGACGACATCACCGCCGACTCCCTCTTCCATCTGACTCCCGAACAGCTTGCCGAACTGCGCGAACTCGTTATCGCCGCCGAAGCCGAGTTCAAGGGAGGGATCGATGCCGAGACGCTGAAAGAGGTGGTTCTTCTCTATGAACATATCTCCATGCTGCTGGAAGAACCGGTTGACGAGAACGAACCCTCGCTGAAGGAACTGCGGAACAAGCTGAGCGGACTTCTCGACGATTTCGTACAGTCAACCGGACGATCTCCCGGTGGAGGAGCCTCGGGCATCAGGCGTGATGATCTGCGGGATCTCGGCATGATGCTTCAACACCGCTCTCTCGGCGACAACTCACTGATCGCCACGCTCCTGCAACTCCTCCGCCGGATCATGAATATTCGTCCGTTCGGAAGACTGAAAATCGGGAAGAGGTAGGGGAATGGTGAATTGTTGAATAGTCTTCTTACTCACTGCTCATTGCTGATTGCTCGGGGTCAAGAGTCGTGAGTTCGGAGTCGAGTGGCTGGATCGTTGAATAGTTTCTTGCTCACTGCTCATTGCTGATTGCTCGGGGTCAAGAGCGAGAGTTCGGAGTCAAGTAGTTGGATGGTTGAATAGTTTCTTGCTCACTGCTCATTGCTGATAGCTCGGACTCAAGTACTTGAAGAGTTCCCCTGCTCACTGCTGACCGCTCAAAGCTCACCACTCAAGCCTCACGGCCGTCCGGCTCCCCATACACATCGAGGATCGCAAGTCCGGAATCTATCAGCACACACTTCGACTCCCGCCTCGCGATCCTCGACATTCAACTCATCATTTCATTACGGCGCCTGGAAAATCTTCTCATCGACCGTGCCGTTGACCGTATACTCCAGTCCGTCAACGATAATCTCCGCCGGACCGAAAGCCAGTTCCAGTCCGGAGGGCTGCAGTATCCCCGCCTCGATCTTCTCCCATCCGGTAAACGTAACCGACGATTCTCCCGTGACGACCCGATAGGGCAGGAACGTGGCATTGTCAATGTAATAGACCTGCTCTTCCAGTCCCGGTCGCCTGACGCCGACGACGAGAAGTTTTTTTCCGTCGATCTCCTTGACTCCCTGCATTTCCAGTTCCGCACCCAGATCCTGCATCCACGCCTCGATAAGGATGTGCGTGGATGCCATCTGCTTGCGGATATCCTCCTCACTCAGCGGAACTTTCTGTCCGTTCTGGATCTGCGCAGCGGTCTGCTCGTTGGTGAACT
>CBFGQN010000312.1:0-5363 GCA_965650895.1 uncultured Ignavibacteria bacterium
AGGAGCGGATTCGTGAACTGAAGAAGAAGTTGAAGGAAGTGCGCGAGGCTCTGGAGAAAGCCCGGAATGCTGCCGACAAGGGAGAAGAGGACCGACGGGAACTGGAGGGATTATCAGAGGAGTATGAACGGCTGAAGAAAGAATGCGACAAGAAAAAGGCTGAGGATGCCGGTCGACGGGAGAATACCGGAGAGAACGGTTCGGGGCAGGCCGGTGAGAAAGGAACGGGAACCGACAACCCGTCGGGCGAAGAGAATGGAGAGAGCGGCCGGGATGACCGGGAAGGAAGGCTCCCCTCGGGAGACTGGCAGGTGGACAGTTTCTTTGACATCACCTACCGGATCGATTTCGACGGTCCTGTCGGCGGTTTGCAATCCGGAGATGCTGCCGGTCGGCCGTTGCGGAACGGCGAAGCCTGCGGCGTCGACTGCTCGAAGATCATCGCCTCGCGCGGTACGGGGGCGACCGGCGGAATGATCATTGCCGGACGGGCCGGAAGCGTCCCGCCGAATGCGACGGTGACGATCACCGACGGCAACGGCAACAGCGTAACGGTCACTGCCGGTGCCGACGGCTCGTTCCGGGCCACCGAGGCTGATCTGCCGGATGGTTTCGATCACACGGTCGGGAACAGTCTGACGGTGAAGGCCGGAGGGAAGGAGTGTACGGTAACGATTCAGCGGTAGGGAGAGGGGGATCATCAAGCAAAAGACAGCCTCGTCGGGAACTTGTGCCCGACGAGGCTGTCTTCGTTGTTGTCTGTTCCGTGCGATCTCGGGTTGAAGAAATAAAAGAAGCCGCGCGATTCACCCCCTATCGCACGGCTTCGGGAGATCACGCCGGTTACCCGACGCGTCTCTGTTCTAACCCAATGGAGGACATCATGTATTACCTGATGTCAAGGGCAAATATAGAGAATCAATCCATACTTCCAAACGCTTCCTGAACTTTCCTTTTATGGGCCGAACAATTGTCTACAAACCTGTCCGTTACCTCTCCCTCACATCCCATCTTTCGTCTGGTTTGCTTGGTATGAATTTCGCATTTTACGCTACTTGTGAGTAATCTGATTCTCGATACCGATCCGGTCGGCGAACTGACGCAGCCGTCAAAGACCAGCTTCTACTATTCCTTCTCGCTCCTGCCGCGTGATGAGCGGGCTGCAATGCATTCGGTCTATGCCTTCTGCCGTTATGCCGACGACATTGTCGACGAGGAGGAGGGACATCCGGGGGAAATCGTGCTCGACCCGACGGTTACCGGAATCTCCGCCGAGAAGGCGGAGCGGAAGCGGGAGCGACTGAATCGGCTCCGACAGGAAGTGGAGCGGTGTTATCGGGGAGAGTCCCGCCACCCGATCCTTTCCCCTCTGTCGGCCGTCGTCAAACGGTTCCGCATACCGAAGCAGTACTTTCTGACGTTGCTCGACGGAATGGAAATGGATCTGGTCCGCAGTCGCTACGAGACGTTCGAGGAGTTGCGCGAATACTGCTACAGCGTCGCCTCGGTCGTCGGACTTATCTGCATCGAGATCTTCGGATATCGCTACGAGGAGACGAAAGAGTATGCGGTCGATCTGGGCATCGCGCTTCAGTTGACGAATATTCTGCGTGACATCAGAACGGATGCCGAGCGTGGGCGGATCTATCTGCCGATGGAGGACCTGCGGGCCTTCGGCTACAGCGAGGCTGATCTGATTGCAAACCGGTATAATCTCCCCTTCATCGAACTGATGCGTTTCGAAACCCGTCGTGCCCGCGAATACTACGGCCGGGCACGAGCTGCTCTGCGTCCGGATGAGCGCAAGACGATGTTCGCCGCCGAGATTATGGATGCGATCTATTATCGTCTCCTTGAGAAGATAGAACTGCACGAATTCAACGTCTTCAGCGAAAAGAATATCCGGGTGCGGGCTCCGCACAAACTCTGGATCGCCCTGAAACTCTGGTTGGTGACGAGGGTTCTTGTGAACAGGTAATCAAGCAATGTGGAATGAACTCGCCTCTGATCGACAAGTAATAATTATGCGATACAAAACTCTGGCAACCCTTCTGTTTCTTCTTCCCTCCCTTTTCTCCTGTGGCACGCAGGGACCCGACGTGATCGATCCGGGGGCTGATGAACGGCGCGAGACTGCTCTGATGGCCGTTGAAACCGGGAGCGGAGGAGAGATCGCCCGTTTCTATGAAGTGACCGGGGGACTGGATCAGACCGAATATGAGAAGGCGAACGGAGATCCCCTCGGACTTCCGATTGACGCTCTGTATGAAACGGCCGGAGAGCAGCTCTGGCTGCACAGCAACCAGGCGGGGAAGATCATCGTGCTTGATCTGGCGACCCGACAGAAGCGTGCCGAGCTTGACGGGTTTCCCGCCGGCGATACTGCTGTGCTGAGCGGTATGGCCTTCAGCAACTACTCGCAGGGGTGGGTGATCGCCTACGGATCGCCGAACGTCTTCCACGTCGACGCCCGCAATCTGGTCCGCGTCGGGACCATCGGATTGCCGGGAAATCCGACCGCCATCACCACCAACGACCAGTATAACGGCGATCTCGAAAGCGTCAGCCGGGACAATCGGGTCTACATCGCAATCGAGAAGGAGGATGGAACGGGTGCTCTGGCCACATTCCACAGCAATGATCAGCCGGACTTCAACGTGACGACGACCGTCGACTTCCCCCGGCCTCCCTTCTACATTGATGTCAATCCGGATGGACAATTCCTGGTGGCTCTGGTCTCGGGAGAGGAGAGGGATGATCCGGAAACGTATGAGATAGAGACCGATCCTCTTCTCTTCATCGTTGACCTTCTCTCCGATGAGGTTGTGTTTGAACGTCCCTTTATCTCTCCTTCGCTGACCGACTATGTGGGTCGGCATCCGAACTTTGCCTCGCTGACCGAGGACTCCTTCCTCTACCTCGCCACGCCTGAAGGGGTGATGCGGATCGACACGAAGGCGTGGGGACAGTTCGACAACATCATGCCGGGTAAATCCTACAGCGTTGTCGGTGCCGACTACTGGACCGATCTCCTCTACGCCGTTCCGACAGACGCTCCCTTGACCGTGGAGCGGAGCTCGAAAAACGGTGGTTTGCTCGATCCCCTGACGCTCGACAATCCGGTCAGATCAATCCGCTTTGTCAGCTCCAACCGGGTTGTGCGCTGAGCCGCCCTTCGTTTCTCCGCTGTCGAAACAGGTGGGAACATCTCTTGCACAATTTGCGGTGGATGTTTCTCCGCCGTTCCCGTATTTTTAGGCCGCTTTTTCAGACAGGGTCGCAAGGATCGTGTGGGCTTGCGATCAAACGTCACGGATTCCGTGAATCGTTCGCCGCAGGCGGATTTGTCCAATTGAACTTCCCGAGAGAGTGGGTCAACCTTTCACGATAAACGAGCGTGTGCGCTGGATCGATTGCGATGCGGCCCACATTATATACTACGGCGCTTATATCCGCTTCTTCGAAATTGCCGAGACCGAGATGTACCGTTCGGTCGGGCTTCCCTACGCGACAGCGTTCAGAGAGATCGAGTGTTTTCCCATCCGGGCCGAATATCATTGCGAGTACCGATATCCGGCCCGACTGGATGATCTGATGCGGATCGAGGTCTGGGTGAGCCGATGGGGAAAAACCTCGTTTACCGTTGCCTTCCGTTTTATACATGAAGGAGAGAAGACTCTTCTGGCCGAAGGGTACTGTCGGCTTGTTTGTGTGGACCGGGAAGAAAAACGGCCGATCCCGATCCCCGAACGTCTACGCACGGCTCTTGCCGATTACACCGATACCGAACGTTCCTGGCAAACTCCTCGCGAGGGGGAAAAGACGGGAACCTGAAGAGCATGACTCTTTCTCTGCCGGTCCCCGGATGTGCTGATGTGAACTGCAGGCAAAATTCCGGGATGCGGGAAGGGGAGAGGGCGATTTCATATCTGAAGATGCTTTATCCAACATCGAACATCCGGAATCAGTCAATGAACACGTTTCCCTTGGCATACTCGACGCGCAATGAATTCGTTGAGGGAGTACACAGAGGTGCGATAGCGGTGGTCAATCCCGCTGGTGATCTGCTCTTCAGTATCGGTGATGCGGACTACGGAACCTTCCTGCGATCATCCATCAAGATGATCCAGGCGATTCCAGTGGTTGAAAGCGGAGCCGCCGACAGGTTCGGATTCGATGATGCGGCCTTGGCAATCTGTTGTGCCAGCCATACGGCTGCAGACTATCATGTGCAGACGGTCAGGAAAATGCTGGAGAAAATCGGGCTGGGTGAGGGGGGGCTGAAATGCGGGGGGCATCTGCCGGAGGACAAGGAAATGCGGGAAAGACTGATTCGTCTGGAGGGGACCCCGACGGCAATCTATAATAATTGCTCAGGCAAACATGCCGGTATGCTTGCCGCCTGTGTGGCACAGGGCTGGCCGGTCGAGGGATATCTGGAGCCGTCCCATCCGTTGCAGCAGCGTATCCTTGATCTGGTTGCGGAGTACTGCGGAATGGAACGAAATGCGATCGGGATTGGTATTGATGGTTGTTCTCTCCCAACATACTTCGTTCCCCTGCGCAACGCGGCACGTTCCGCCGCTTACTTTATGGAAAAGGCCGCACTGGAGGGGACGCCGGAGGAGCGTTTGATGCATGCGATGGCGCAGCGACCTGAAATGGTCTACTCCGAAGGGGGATATGACACGGTGCTGATACGTATATTGAGAGGGAGGTGTTATGCCAAACGGGGTGCGATGGGAGTAATGCTTGTGGGAATACAGACGGAGAACGGACCTATCGGCATCGCCGTAAAATTGGAAGACGGAGAGAACAAAACAATGCCGGTTATTATGACCGGTCTGCTTCGTCACCTCGGAGCAATATCGCGTGAAGAACTTGCAGCCCTGGAATCGTTCAGGGTAATACCGATTGACAACTGGAACGGCATACAGGTGGGAGAAGTAAGACAGGCGGAATTCCCTGTAGTGGAATAAGGATCTGTATGGGGCGTTATAGGAAGTAAGGAAAACAATTGTGGCTGTATACCCCTTTTTTTGATTCGCGGTAACTTTTTCGCGAAGTTTTGGGTTGTATATCAAGAGCTTGATGAATGGTGGAAATGAGGATGGTATGATCGGGAGAGCACAAAGTGATCAAGCTTTTTTAACACATTTCCGGTATACATAACTTTTGTTTCCGTAAGGATAGATCCAGAGTTAGCACTACTCATCCTGCAACCTTCCGGATAGCCGCATTTACTTAATCACGTGCCGTTCATTTATTTGAAATGCCGCAATAGTCGGCAAGGGGCCGTGTTCCCGTTACCGTACATCGCTATTTCTGCTTTGACACCGGAAGTGATGAAATTTCCGGAACCT
>CBFGQN010000313.1:0-5361 GCA_965650895.1 uncultured Ignavibacteria bacterium
GAGGATGATCCTCTTCATCCTGCAGCTCCTTCCCGATCAATACGGCGGACTTGAACACGCCCGCTCCCAGGTCAGCATGTTCGATGCGAATTTCTTCGCCGATAAAAAGAAGGTCCACAAGTTCCTCTCGCTTCTGACCCACGAGTACTTCCACACATGGAACGTCAAGCGGATCAGGGCGCGCGAGTTGGGACCGTTCAACTATCAGGATGAGAACTACACGCAGATGCTCTGGCTTGCCGAAGGGGCCACAAGCTACTACGACGATCTGATGTCCTACCGGTGCGGTTTCTACAGCCGCGAGGAATATCTGAAAGTTCTCTCGGAAGATCATCTCACGACTCTGCTCGACGTTCCGGGACGTGAGGTGATGTCGATCAAGGACAGTTCCTTTCTTGCCTGGGTGAAGCTCTACAATCCGACGCCCGATTCCCAGAACCGCTTCCCGAGCTATTACCTGAAGGGGGGTGTCATCTTCTGGCTGCTCGATCTCTTTATCATCGACCGCTCGGATGCTGCCCGCTCGCTTGATGACGGTATGCGGGCTCTCTACACCCGCTACGAGGCCGACCCGGGAACAGGCATCACCGAAGAGGAATTTATCGACATCGTGTCGAAGGAGACCGGAGTCGATATCGGCGATACGTTCAGGGCGTGGCTTGAGCGGACCGATGAGTTGCCTTTTGTCTCGCTTCTCGGAAAGCTTGGACTTGAGTGGAAAGTGAAGAAGGAGAAGAAGGAGACGATAGGGGAGGGAATCACGATTCCCCGTTCGGGGAAGACGTGGATCGGCATAGGAGTCAGAGAAGAGAGGGGAGAGCGGCTTGTCGTCGCAAAAGTCTGGAGCGGTTCGCCGGCCGAAGGGGCCGGTGTCGGTGCCGACGACGAGATCATCGCCGTTGACCGGATGCGGATCACCGGTCTTGCCGGGTGGAAGGGAGTGATGGAACGAGCCGTCGAGGGGGAATCTCTCCGGCTGACATGCGTCACCGAGGGGCAGCTCTACGAGACCGATGTGAAGCCTGTGCTCCGCCCGACCTTCCACCTGAAACGGGTTGCCTCACCCACTGCCGAACAGGAGAAAAAGTTCGAGAAATGGCTTGCACGTGGGGGGAAGAAAGAGAAGGAGACCGAATCGGTCGAAGTGACCAACGGTGTGGCGAACGGATAATGAATAGAGGGGAGAGTCAGGTTGAAAGGAGTGTCGTGATGTCGGCCCATCCGCACGCGACCTCCTGAAGCGTTGCTCCTCCGATTTCGATCATCTTCCGGTCGATCTCGGTCCCCCCCATGCGGTGGTAGAACCTGCGCCCGGGGTTTGCGGCCAGCACCCAGACCATCAATGAGCGATGGCCTTCCCGGTGCAATCGTTCGGCAACTGCTCGAAGCAATGCTCTGCCGATGCCTTTCCCCTTGTACTCGGGCATCAGGTAGAGTGCATAGACCTCCGCGTCGTAATCTTCCCGGGCTTCCCGTTCCTTCCCTCCGGAGACAAACCCGATGACCCTTTCTTCAACCTCGGCGACAAGAATGAATTGTCCTTTCCTGCCTTCCGGATGTGGAGTCAGCCATCGGGTCCACCGCTCGGCGTTCCGTTCGGGATTCATCCCGTGCAGAAAATCTTCCGGCACGATGTTCCTGTAGGTGTCGTGCCAGGAGATGATCTGGACAAGCGATATCCCCGCGGCATCCTCAACCGTCGCTTCGCGAATGTCAGCCTCTTCTCTCATGTCCTTCTGCTTTCTTCCGGTGTCATCTCATCTTTTCCTACGCCGAGAATCTCCCGAATCCTGCTTGCCAGAGCGGCGTTGGTGGAGATGGCGCTCCCCCCGTCAATTGTCGATTCTCCCTGCCAGTCCGTGAACACCCCGCCGGCCTCCTCGACGATTACCTTCAGGGGTGCGGCGTCCCAGATCTCCATGCGCGGATCCAGCATCCCTTCGGCCCGACCGGAGGCGACCAGCATGTGACCGTAGCAATCTCCCCATGAGCGCTGGAAGAGAGTCTGACGGACAAGCTCATCGTAGCGCCGGGCCCGCTGTTCATCGGTGCGCAGACTCCGCTCGCTGGTACAGAGAATGACTCCCCGGGTCAGGTCGTCCGCAGGTGAGACCTGAATACGTCGACCGTTCATGAAGGCCCCTTCACCGACCACGGCATAGTAGACGTCACTCAGTGCAGGCATCGAGACGACGCCGATCGAGGGAATGCCGTCGATCTCCACGGCAATCAGTGTGCCGTAAAGTGGAACGCCCCGGATAAAGGATTTCGTGCCGTCGATCGGATCGATAATCCAGCGGATCGACGCTCCCCGGTTCCGCTCGCCGAACTCTTCCCCCAGCAGAGCGTGATCCGGATACCGTGCATTGATAATATCTGCAATCGTCCGCTCCGCTTCTCTGTCGGCTACCGTTACCGGCGAGTCGTTCTCCTTCTTTTCCACTGCAAGTTCCGATGCCCGGAAGTAGCGAAGCGTGACCAGACCGGCTTCGTATGCAGCGGTCAGGGCGGTCTGTAACAGGGCTGAATATTCAGTGCGTATCATACCGGAAAGTACATCTGTTGCGACGAATTGTTTGCATCTGCCCTCCGCCTTCTCTATGTTTGGCGAAAGGCCAACCGGAATATCTGAATTATCAGCGGAAACAGAGGGAAAACGGTCGTTGTGAGTTGGGATTCCATCATAGGACAGTCACGCGTCAAGCGTTTGCTGAAGGGATCGATCCTTTCCGGAAGAATTCCGAACGCCTGGCTTTTTTCCGGTCCGGAAGGGGTGGGGAAGGATGCCGCAGCGATAGAAGTTGCCAAGGTCCTGCGATGCGAACGTCCGACCGGGGAGACCGAAGCCTGCGGGGAGTGCCATGGTTGCCGGACGGTTGCGGAGCTGCAGAACTCCAACGTCCGGTTTATCTTCGCTCTCCCTTCCGGCAAGGGGGAGAACAGTCGGTCGGATTCGCCCATGCTGAAGCTGACCGATAATGAGATCGCGTTGATACGCGAGGAGATGGAGCGGAAGGCGAAGGATCCCTACCACAATATCGCCGTTCCCCGTGCGCAACAGATCAAGATCTCCTCGATCAGACAGATCAAGCGGGATGTCGCTCTCTCATCGACCGAACCGGGAGTGCGGGTCATTATCATCAGCGAGGCCCACCGGATGCGGGCCGAGGCGGCAAACGCCTTTCTGAAGACGCTCGAGGAGCCTTCTGCGCAAACGCTTCTGATCCTGACGACCTCTCATCCGGAGCGGCTCCTGCCGACAATTACCAGTCGGTGTCAGGAGATTCGGTTCGATCTGCTGAACGAGACGGAAATCGCCGAGGCGTTGCAGCAGCGCAACAATGCCGACAGGACCACTGCCCTGTTGACGGCAAAACTTGCCGGCGGCAGCTACAGTCGGGCCCTGGAGTTGATCGACGGCAATCTTCACCGGATTCGCTTCGATATCCTCTCGTTTCTCCGAGGGGCGCTGAAGCGGAGTCCTGTGGCCGCCTGCAAGGAGATCGAACAACTGACCGCAAAGGCCGACCGCGCACACCTCGAACAGGTCCTCGGACTGCTGGTCCTCTGGTTGCGGGATGCCTGCGTGTTACGTCTGACATCGAATGAGTCAATCGTCGTCAATCAGGACCAGCTTGACGACATCCGGAGTTTTAACGGGAAGTTCGCATCGGCACCGCTTGAGAAGATGATCGGGGATGTGGAGCGGAGCATCGAGGCAATCAACCGAAATGTCCAGCCGCCGTTGGTTCTGACGGTGCTGGCTATGCAACTCGCAGATGCCTGCTATCTCGCCGGGGGAGTCCCGGGGGGAAAGTCGGCATCGTCTCTCGTCGCACCTTAACATAGACTATATGGGTAATCCCGATACGCATTTACATGAATCAGCCCATCATCCTCACGACCATTCACACGACGAAGAACCGAAGAGAACCAGAGCGAAGAAAGGACCGACCGATAATCCGTCCGACCTTTCCGAACAGATGGTTGCCGAAACATTGCGGACAAGAAAGTCGAACTGCTCCCATTCCTGCGGAAAGGGGGACTGCGGTTCCGACAGCGGTTGTGCAACCGGTGGATGTGGTAAAGGCTCGTTGCTGGAGTTGATCGCCAACAACTTCACCTACACCGATGAACGTTCGATTGTTGAAGAAACGTATGACGGACATCGCAAGGGGTTTGCCTGTCTGGAGGATCCGGAACTTCAGCTTCGGGTGCGGGACGTCGTTATCGTCGAGAGTCCGAACGGTCAGGAGTGGGCCTCGGTCTCGATGACCGGTTCGCTTGTCCACGCCAAACGAAAGGCCAAGCGTCTCTCCGGCGAAGAGCTTCCGATCCTTTTGCGCAAGGCTGATGAAGCCGACCTGAAACGGATCGAACAATCCAAAGCATCCGAACGGCAGGCCTACTCGGTCTGCAAGACCCGGATCGAGGCCTTTGAACTGGGGATGGATCTGATCGATGCCGAGTGGCAGTTCGATCACAAGAAGCTGACGTTCTACTTTACCGCCGATGGACGGATCGACTTCCGTGCGCTGGTTCGCGATCTTGCGGCCATCTTCAACACGCGGATCGAACTTCGGCAGATTGCCGTGCGGGATGCCGCAAAACGGATAGGAGGGGTCGGTATTTGCGGACTGGAACTCTGCTGTACGACCCATCTGGGGCGGTATGAACATATCACGCTCGATCACGCGAAGATCCAGCAGATACCGGCAAACCCGTCGAAGCTCTCCGGACAGTGCGGTCGGTTGAAGTGCTGTCTGCTCTACGAGATCGACACCTACGTCGAAGGGCTGAAACGCTTTCCTCCGCTGGAGACGACCGTCAGGACGGCAAACGGTGTCGGCACGGTGCAGAAGATCGATCTGTTCAAGGAGCTTATCTGGGTCTACCATGCCGAGAATTCCGCATGGGAATCTCTGACGCTTGAAGACTACAGGGGAATTCTTGCCGGAAGAATCCGCAAGCCGGAAGCCGAGCCTGAAAAGAAGGTCGATGGATATTCCCCTTCCGAACCTCATCGCACCGGCACCACGGAAAGAACCGAACAATCGCCGAAGGGGGATCAGCCGAAGGAGAACCGTGGAGACCGGAAGAGAACGTCGGGACAGCGGAAAAAGGGTTCGTCAGGACGACGCGAACCCGGAGCAGAGGAGAAGACCGGTGAAGGTCAGAGTCGCCAGAGCGCAAGCGGAGGGAATGAGGGAAAGAAGAGGGGGAACAGACTGAAGAAGAAAAGACCCTCGGCGGAAGTGAAGAGAGAGGGAAGAACAACGGGAGGAAAGCCGGAAGGAACAACGGCTCCGGCTCCGGACAGGGAGAACCGAAGCGGGAATGAACATGGCTCCTGATCGTCGG
>CBFGQN010000314.1:0-5359 GCA_965650895.1 uncultured Ignavibacteria bacterium
GCTGGACCGGTTGCTCACGCAAGTGGCGCGGATCCTGGCGCTCAACGGGCTGACTTACGATCCCGCGACCATCGCCAAGGATCGCGGGCAGGGCGTGTTCGCGCAGACCTTCCTGCAATTCTCCGGGCGCATGGTGTCCGGCAATCGCCTCCAGACCGGCATCGGATGCCTGACCGACCGTGAACATCGGGTTATCCCCCTGATAGACCGCATAGGCACCGGGCGACAGGGGGACAACGCCGTCGGCACGGTCGGTGCTCAGCGTCCCCGGCTGCGATACGTTCTCGATCATAACGGTAAAGGTTGTCGGCGACGGCGAGGTCGGTTCGTCATCGCCGCATCCGGCCACCAACAGACCCGCTGCAAGCAACGGCAGGATAATCGGTACCACTGATCTCTTCATTTCTACACTCCCTGAATTGTTGTAAGAATTGAAATCGGGTCACAACAGTCGAATGAGACCTGCAACCGGGACGGCGATATCACGAAAGACCCGACCGCCCGCAGGGGTAATTCCGGAAGGGAGAGGATTTATTCCGCCGACCTGAAACGAAAAGTAGTGGGTGAACTATCGCGACAATTGAACCGTTGTTCGGGTATCATGGACGAGTACTTCAGCCAGATTTTCAGCGCAATCATACTTCTGATCCTCGGAGGAGTAAATGCTCTTCTGATCTGGACACTCCACAGGCAGTGGTGGAAAATCCGGGGTGTCCGTCGGGCCGTCTGGCAAGTTCCCGCGGCCGGAGTCCTTCTGGCCGCTCTCTGGGCCTTCTCCCGCATGCTCGGCATCGAGTGGACCGAACGGCTGTTTGCCTTCCTGACCTCCTTCTTCTTCATCTCCTTTCTGGGCCTGGCCCTCCTCCTTCCGTTCAGTGGAATCACACTGACGCTGGAACGGATTATTCGATGGGGAAGGGAGCGGTGGAAGAACCGGGCAGTGGCAGCACCTCCCGAAATCGAACACGAAGAGTCGACCCGAGGGACGCTCTCCGGACAGCAGGAAGAGATTGACATGACGCGCCGCTCTCTGGTGACGGCAGGATCGGCGGCATTCCCCCTGCTGGCCGTCGGTACCGGGACGTTCGGTCTGGTCAGCTCGGCCACAGCACCCGTCTTTCCGAACGTCGAGATGACGTTCGACGATCTTCATCCCGATCTTGACGGACTTCGCATCCTTCATATCTCCGATCTTCACCTCGGCTACTATATCCGTCTGGAACATCTTCAGGAACTCCTGATCGGAGCCGAAGCCCAACGACCCGATCTGGTGCTGATCACCGGCGATATCTCCGACGACCTGACGGTCCTGCCGGAGGCTCTCAACCTCTTCTCACAACTTCGTCCCCGCTACGGGACGCTCGCATCGCTCGGCAACCACGAATACTACCGCGGCATCACCGATGTGCGCAAAATATTTGACAAGGGACCGATTCCCCTGATGGTGGAGAAGAACGAAACGTTGAAGATCGGCGGAGCGGAGCTGGTGATCGGCGCGGCGGACGATCCCGTGGCTGCCGGAGAAGAGGGACCGGGGAAAGCCCGGTTCCTGTACGGCTCGGTGGAACGGGCCTTCGACGCCGCCCCCTCCCGGGCATTCCACCTGCTGATGAGTCACCGCCCGGAAGCTTTCGATCCGGCGGCGGATCTCGGGATCGGCATGACGATCGCCGGACATACGCACGCCGGAGGACAGATGGGATGGAACGGCCGGAGTCTGTTCGAGACCTGGTTCGGCATCGGGAAGTACCTCTGGGGATACTATGAGAAGAACGGGGGGAAATCGAAACTCTACACCTCGGCCGGTGCCGGCCACTGGCTTCCGTTCCGCCTCGGCGTCCCGCGTGAGGTGCCGGTCTATACGCTTCGCAGGGGACGGGCGACGGATAGTCTGGCTTGATGAGGGGAACCGGGGGCAAAGGTTTTTGCCCCCTACAGTTCCTTCCCCTGCAAATCTCTATAAACTCTAGGAACTGTCCTCTACACAATGCAATCCCCTTTCTCCCCCCATTCCTCTATCTTTCCCCGTTCGTCAGAACGTGATCGTCTCGCGCCGATCCCGGCCGCAGGCCTTTCCACTCTACGAACTCTACAAACTCTAGGAACTCTATAAACTCAATCCGCTATGAATCATGTACGCGTAGCCGTCACCGGGGCGGCAGGACAGATCGGCTATTCCCTTCTCTTCCGCATCGCCTCGGGCGAGATGTTCGGTCCGGAGACTGAAGTCTCCCTGAACCTTCTGGAAATTCCGCCGGCGATGAATGCGCTGAGCGGCGTCGTGATGGAACTGGACGACTGCGCGTTTCCTCTGGTTCGCGAAATCGTCGCCACGGACGATCCGAACGTCGGGTTCAAGGACGTCAACTGGGCATTGCTTGTGGGGGCGGCTCCGCGAAAGGCGGGAATGGAGCGGAATGATCTGCTGCTGAAGAATGGCGGCATCTTCACCGTACAGGGGAAGGCGATCAACGACCACGCCGCATCGGACATCCGTGTTCTGGTTGTCGGTAATCCGTGCAACACGAACGCCCTGATCGCCATGAACAACGCACCGGACATCCCGAACGACCGGTTCTTCGCCATGACCCGTCTGGACCAGAATCGCGCGATGAGTCAGCTTGCGCAGAAGGCCGGAGTTCGCGTCGGCGAGGTGACGAACATGGCGATCTGGGGGAACCACTCCTCGACGCAGTACCCCGATTTCTACAACACGAAGATCGACGGGAAGCCGGCTGCGGAAGTGATCGAGGATCACGACTGGCTGAAGGGAGATTTCCTCGCGACCGTGCAGAAGCGGGGAGCGGCAATCATCGAGGCCCGCGGGGCAAGCTCGGCCGCCTCGGCCGCCAACGCCGCACTCGACACGGTCGTCTCGCTCATCAACCCGACGCCGGAGGGAGACTGGCACTCGGTTGCCGTCTGTTCGCGCGGAGAGTACGGAACGCCGGAGGGACTGATCGTCGGCTTCCCGATCCGGACCGCCGCCGACGGATCGTGGGAGATCGTCGAAGGTGTGGAACATAACGAGTGGGCTCAGGAGAAGATCAATGCCTCGATCGAGGAGCTTGAGTGGGAGAAAGATGCCGTCAAGGAGATGATGGCATAAGTCTGCGAATCACCTGAGCGATTCAAATCAACGCCCGAAGCCGTCAACAAGCTTCGGGCGTTCCTTTTTCCGGAACCGGGCATAGAGGACCAGCATACCGTAGGCGGCAAACGGAAGTTGGAGGATCTTCATCATCGTCTGGTAGCGCGGAAGAGGAAAGAAGAGAATCACCACGGCGATCGAGGCGATAAAGAACAAATAGAAGTACTGGAACCTGCTCCAGGAGGCGGTCAGGATCAGTCCGTACAGACCGAACAGAAAGAGCAGAACCGTCGGAATCAGATAGAGAGGGTGGGCACTCTCCGGATAGAACGGGACGTAGCTGAAGAACCAGAAGAACTTCACGAAGGAGTTGCTCACCACCTTTCCCGGATGCTCTTTTATATAGGCAAAGGCAAGCCGCTGATACTCCCTGCTCATCACCAGTTCATACCGGTCATCGTGAACCTCACGAAGTGCCGCCGCAACCGTATCGGAATCGGAAGCTCCGATATGATAGGGGTTGTGCCCGCGGTACAGATTCAGCCCGAAACCTGTCGTCAACGGCACAAAGGCGTCGAAAACGACATAGTTTCTGATCGACCAGGGAAGTACCGCACAGAAGGCGACAGCCCCGATTATCAGTCCCCGCCGTATCCGCTTCTGCAGGATGAGAAGACCGACCAGCAGAACCACGAAGAGGACAAATTCCGCACGGATATAGACCAGAACCGCCAGGAGAAGACCGGTCACCGGCACCCTCCATCCTCCCCGATCCATTCTCAGCAGCAGCAGAAACAGGAGAGGGATCAGGGCATGGTAGAGAATCGTCGGGGTAAAGGAAGTGAGCGCATAGATAAACTCCGGCAGAACCGCACCGATCGCCGCAGCCAGCAGTCCCACCCGTTCGGAAAACGTCTCGGAGGTGAGACGATAAAGCAACCAGAGAGAGAGAAGCGAGAGAAGAATGTGCGTCGCCAGAAGAAGCGTGTTCCGCAGCGGAAGGTTATCGATTGCAAGATACGGCAGAAGAAAGAGGACATAGCCGGGGGGCATGTGGGCCGAAGCATAGGGCTTGAGACCGGGAGTATAGATATGGGTGATCTCTTCTCCGTCGAACACGTAAAAGGAATATCCGTTTCCGTGCAGCAGTTCCTTGGCGATCTCCCCGTACTCCCAGTAGTAATCACTGTTGAAATCGGCGTAGAGACCGACGAACAGAAGACGCAGAACCAGGCCGGTCAGCAGAATTGTCCGAAGCAGATTCCGGGGTGAAGCGTTGCGAATCAGATCGATGGAGACGAGACGTGAGGATTGATCCATGGACTTCACGGTGATACGTTTCCGCTCCGGCACTCCGGAATATTCCGGTACAAAAGTTGCCGAAGATAGAGCAAAAACAACGTTCCAACAAGTCGGGACGTCCGAACGGTGTTCCCACGAATCCCTGTGGATAAGCCGTGGAAAGAATTATCGAACGAATATTTTGCCGACAGACTTCAAACTCATAGTTTGCCGGTTACCTTCACCTCAATTTTTCTCGTAATTGGAACTACGAACCGACAGGAAAAACCAGCGCCAGTGCCGATCAGTGAAGGAAATATTCTGAACGAAGGGGGACAGTACCCTCTTGAAAAAATGATCGGTCGTTCCCGGCGCAACGTCGTTCCGATGGAGGTTCCGGGCGACCGGGTACCTCCCCACAGCAACGATGCCGAGATGGCGGTTCTGGGAGCGATGATGCTCGACAAGGATGCCGCCAACGAGGCCATCAGGATCCTGTCGGATGAGGCATTCTACCGTGAGTCCCACCGGATCATCTTCCAGGCGATGTTGTCGCTTTCGGAGCGGAATCAGCCGATCGACATCATCACGCTGAACGAGGAACTCCGGCGCCGGGAGAAACTTTCCGACATCGGCGGCTCGCACTATCTGGCCGAACTCAATCGACGGACCCCGACCACCGCGAACATCGAGCACCACGCCCGGATCGTTTTCGAGAAGGCGCTGAAGCGGAAGATGATCGCCGCCGCCATGGGAATCATCGGCTCCTGCTACTCCGATTCCACCGACGCCTTCGAGGAGCTGGACAAGGCCGAGCAGACGATTTTCGAGATCTCCGAGAGCCGGAACCGGACCAGTTCAAGTTCGATGGAACGCCTGGCCAAGGAGACGATCGACATGCTCCAGGAGATCTCCGAACGGCGGGCCGAGGGGAGCGGCGTTGTCGGCACACCGACCGGACTGATGCAGCTTGACCGGCTGACCGGC
>CBFGQN010000315.1:0-5335 GCA_965650895.1 uncultured Ignavibacteria bacterium
GTCGTCGCCATGCTCTTCTCCTCACCCCACGGTCCGTAGAAACGGAGTTCCATCGGCGTCGAGCCGTATCCCACCGGTATTTCGAAACGGTAGTGACCGAACTCGTCGCTTGTCGTGAAGTCGATCAACTGATTATCCACATACAGCTCCACCTCCCATCCCGGTTCCGTCGTGTTCTCGATGCGATAGGTGCCGTAGGAGAGAGGGGAGATCGTTGAACGGTTTGTCAGCTCGAGACCGACCGGCGTTCCTTCCAGTCCTTCGACCCGGGGACCGGTGATGTGACCGATGCGAATCTGACGGAGCAGTGTCGTCTGATTGTCGACACGGTGCCAGTTCCAGACGATGTCTTCCGGGCCGGGAATCGTATCGGTGCTCCCAAGTACTCCGGCGGTCAGTCCGCCGCCGAGAAGTTCCGCTCCGAGGTTGAAAGCATAATCGGCAACGGTCCGTCCGGAGTCGTCCACATTCCCGATGATCGCCCAGTCGATGACGCCGCCGTCGATGATGCTTCCGCGATTCTCCACCCGTCGGTCGAAGACCTGATTCTGCGTCAGACTGTGGAGTCGTTGCCGGGCCTTCTCCCGCTTGATCTCTCTGATGGCCGGAAGCTCATATTCGGCATCGACCCGGATGTCAAGGCTGCGAAAGTTGAACGGGCAGTGGAGACCGAACAGCTTGCCGAAGAGATCGCTTCGCTGGAACAACCGCCAGTCGACGAAGATCAGCTCGTCACGACCGATTTTCTTCTCTTCTCCCTCGATCTCTGCCTCCATAGCGATCGCATCCAGATGATACGTCCGCTCGACTCCCGGCAACCGACCGTCGAGAATCGCACCGGCGGCCGATGCATCGGTCCGAATCCGCAGCAGCGAGAAAACCTCGACAACCGGCAGGAAGATGTTCTCTTCTTCATCGATCAGTACCGGTATCACCCACGATCCGACGCCGGGGAGGGAGAGGCCGACGGCGATCTCCTCACGTTCGGGTGAAGCCGTGTCCTGCGCCTGAGCACTCCGGAAGGCAAGGAAAAGGGCCGTCATAAGGATAAGCGGATATGTGATTCGGTTGCCCACGGTCTTCGGTAGGGGAGTCTGCTCTGTGCTGTTATTTCAGTTCCAGTGTTGCCTGAGCCGGAAGAGCCGAACCCTGGTCGGCCGGATTTTCATAGGTGACAATCAACTGCCCGCGATGGAGATTGATGTTCTCCGGTATGGAGAGGGGAAGCGTCAGGGAACGGGAGAGCGTCGGTGTGTAGACGGCGACGCCTGCAATCCCGCCGACGGTCGTCCGCTCGCCGCTTTCACTGATGTGGTCGATCCGGACGGTGCCGTAGACCGAACGTGTGCCGTTGCGGTCGAAGGTCATTGTCAGGTGCGTTGAAGTACTGTCGGAGGTCAGCGTCAGATCCCGGACCGAGACCTCTGCCTGGAGTTTCCCGTTGCGGACGATCATGGGAATCGAAACGCCGTAGATTGCCGTCAGCTTTACGGAAAACTCTTCGGTCACGGAGTCTTCGGTCGCCGTCAGGGCTGCGACTTTCGGAACGCTCCGGAAGTAGAGGTGGGAGCGGTATTCGCCTTCCGGCAGATCGGCCGGTATCCGGAGCTGCACCCGGACGTTCTGCGATTCGCCCGGCGCAATCGTCACCTCGCGGGGGAAGAAGCGGACCAGGTCGGTGGCGAAGAGTTGTCCGGCCTCCGGCTCGGTGATCTGCTCCAGCCTTCCGTCCGGTGTCATCCGGTACTGAATCATCGACATCCGGTAGGTGGCCGTGTCGCTCCCCCGGTTAATCAGCGTCAGCACCTCGTTCCGCTTTCCGTTCTCGAAGAGGGCCCGCGTCGGCGTCACCAGAAGATCTCCCGGGTTCTGCGCCGCCGCTCCCGCCACTCCGGCAAGAATCCCGACGATAAGTGCAAGAACAAATCCCAAACCGTTCTCTGTTAACCCGATATACATCTTCTCTTTCCGGTTAAGTGTATGAATATGAGAGTGTGTGAGTGGATGAGTGCGAGAGTGTATGAGTCTGCGGTGGCGGAGGAGCCGATCCCTTCCCGAATCTCACAGTCGATTGCTCATCGCTGATAGCTCACAGCTGACTGCTCATAGCTCATCCCCCCTGAAATCCCGCTCTCTCCTTTGACTTCGGCCCACCGGCATGGAACGGAGAACCGAAGTCGAAGGAGAGAGAGAACACCGGTCCTGCTCCGATGTCCCCTCCCCCTTCCGTACGATTATTGATACTGTACCGAGACCTCGAACGATCCGGTGTAGCGACCCGTTGCCTGGTTCGGGTTGACGTTCAGCGTGCCGCCGACCTTGAATTCCTCGGTCCCCTTCTTGTCCAGTTTGCCCGCCCCGTTGGTGTAGGTGAAGTTCGTGACGGTCATCGTCTGCTTCCCTTCCTGACCTCCACCCTGAAGGTCGAGCGTTGCGGACTGCGGCAGGGAGATCGTGTAGAGGTAGTCGGCCTCGCCGGTCGTCTTGAACTGGGCGATCTGGTGGGTGGTGTTCTGCCCTTGCGTGACGCCGGTGTAGGAGATCTGTCCGTTCTGCGGGTTGATCGTTACCGAGCCGCCGTTGATCGAGCGGACGATGGTGCCGAAGTTCAGGTCGAGCACCTTCTCGATCGAGATGCCGGCGACGATTTTCGCCTCCGCGCTGGCCGAGGCCGAACCGCGGTTCTGGGCCGATGCCCCCGTGCTGAAGGCGAGGATTCCGGCAAGTGCGAGAGCGGCCGGGAAGAAGATGGTGCGGAAGCTGCTGTGCTTGATCATGGGAAACTCCTGATGGTTGTGTTATTCTTGATTCTGGCTTTCTGCCGTTTGGAAAGGAGTACTCCAATCTGCGTGCCGAAGAGTGAAAAGCCGGAAAACGGCAAGGAATCGCGACCTGACCTTCCGGGAATGTGTCCGGATACCGGACAGATTCCGGAATCCGGACACCGGACGGTGACGTCGGAAAGATCAAAGTCGGGACTTCGGGGAGGGAAGGGAGCGCGCAATATCTCCGGCACGGTTCCGATCCGTGCCGATCCGCTCCCATCTGTGGCATCTGTGTGCTATATTCAGGCGAAGAGTTCAACAATCAGCAAGTGAACCGGCGAATGGATCGCGACGGAAAACCTCCATACAACCCTCTGCTGCTGCAACAGCTCCGGAAACATCTTGGAGACCGGGAGTTCCCCGACGGGTTCGGTCCGTTCCTTCAGGCCGTCAGCGAGTCGTACGATCATTTCGATTTCGATCGTGAGCGATTCCGGCGGTCGAAGTATCTCAGCGACGGCGAGCTTTCCGAGGCAAACCGGCGACTGCAACTGGAGAGGGAACGGCAGCAACTCCTTCTGGACAAACTGCGGCAGTCGCTCGTGACGCTGAAGCCGGAGAATCGGGAGGAAGGGGATGAGGGGAAGGAAGACCGGATTCTGCAGATCGCCGATGCCCTGCAGGAGCAGATCGAACTCCACCGAAAGGCGGAACGGTTGCTCCAGCAGAGCGAGAACCGTTTCCGCTTCCTCGCCGAGAACGCTTCGGATATGATCATCTGCTACGATGCCGACGGTATCTGCTGCTATGTCTCTCCGTCGTGCCGTCCTCTGCTGGGGTACGAGCCGGAGGAGTTGATCGGCAAGACCCCCTACGACATCATGCATCCGGAAGACGTCGATCGGGTGGCCCGTGCTCTGCTGCTGAATATCCGGCGGGGAGCGCGATTCGTGCTGGCGGCCCGTATCCGGCATAACGTGACCGGAGAATACATCTGGTTCGAGACCTCGGCCCATCCCCTGGTCGATCCCGAAACCGGCAAGGTCTACGAAGTCCACACCACCGCCCGGAACATTTCCGACAGAAAACGGGCGGAGGATGCGTTGCGGGCGATCTCCTCGCGACTCAGCACACTGGTGGAGAACCTGGAAGGGGGGGTGATGATGGAGGACGAGAACCGGTGCATTGTGGTGATCAATCAGCCGTTCTGTGATCTGTTCGCGAGGAGTGTCCAGGCACAGGTACTTATCGGCATCGATTGCGGGGCGGCCTCACGACAGTCAAAAGAACTTTTTATAGAGCCTGATAAGTTCCTGAAGCGGGTGGATGACATTATCGCAGCCAGAGAGAAGGTGGTGGGGGAGGAGGTGAAGATGGCCGACGGAAGAATTCTGGAACGGGATTGCGTGCCGATCATTATCGATGATGTCTATCACGGATATCTCTGGCACTATCGCGATATTACCGAACGGAAGCGGGCCGAGGAAAACATCAAACAATTGAACGAAGAGTTGAAAGAGACCAATCGCCTTCTGGAGATCGAACGGGATCGTGAGAAAGAACATGTCCGTGTGCTGGAGGAGCTGAACGTGATGAAAAACGAGTTCGTCTCCAGCGTTTCCCACGAACTCCGGACCCCGCTCGCTTCTATCATCGGCTTTGCCCAGACTCTCCTGCTCGATCCCGATCTGCCGTCGGACATCCGGACGGAATTCCTGCAGATTATCTACGATGAGGGGAGACGGCTGGCGAAACTGATCAACGATCTGCTGGACATTGCCCGGATCGAGAGCGGACGGGTGGAGCTGGAGCGGAAGGAGACCGATCTGATTCCGCTGTTGAACCGTGCTCTTCAGTCGGTGGCGATGCAGGCCGAAGGGAAAGGGGTCGATCTGAAGTCGGTATCTGAAACGGAGGAACTTCCGGCCTCGGTCGATCCGGATCGGCTGACGCAGGTGGTGGTCAACCTGCTCGGCAACGCCGTCAAGTTTACCCCGTCCGGCGGAGAGGTGAAGCTGTCGGTCCGGATCGTGAACGGGAAAGATGCAGTCGGAGAAAACGGTGTCGAGATCGCGGTTGCCGATACCGGTCTCGGGATTCCGGCGGAGGATATTCCTCATCTGTTCGAGAAGTTCTATCGCGTCCGCCGTCCCGGACTCGATATCCGGGGGACCGGACTTGGCCTGGCTATCGTAAAACAACTGGTGGAGATGCACGGGGGAACGATCACCGTGGAAAGCGAACCGAACAGGGGATCGACCTTCACGGTCACGATCCCGCAGCACTGATATCTTTGTGTTTCCTTTCCGACCGTTGCGTTTTCGTGGCAAACCGACTCCCGCCATTCTTGATATCCGAACCGAAAACCATATCAACACCATGACCGCCAATCCGAATGTACTGATCGTTGAAGATGAGCCGAGTATGCAGGTCCTCCTGCGCCATCATCTGCTCCGGGCCGGATTCGACGTCACGTTGGCGCCGAACGGACTGGAGGGGAAGAATCTGCTGGAGGAACGGACGTTCGATGTCATCTGTTCCGATGTGATGATGTCCGGCATCGACGGTAT
>CBFGQN010000316.1:0-5334 GCA_965650895.1 uncultured Ignavibacteria bacterium
AAGAACGACGGGAAGAAGAGAGGGAATGCATCCGATGGGGGAGCCGCCCCGAAGGAAAAAACGTCGCCGGAGTCTTCTGAAAACGTTACCGGCCTTGATGAAACCCCCAAGGCTTCATAACTTTGCAGCGTCGTTGTGATTCGGGAACGCAAGTCTCCCGGGTCGGTATTGACAATCCGGAAAGGTGCAGGAGTGGTTTAACTGGAACGCCTGGAAAGCGTTTGTACGGGCTCTACCCGTACCGAGGGTTCGAATCCCTCCCTTTCCGCAGAAGAAGCGCGGTGTCGGATTCGGGACACCGCGTTTTTTGTTGGCGGCACAGTCGTTCGGTTCAGGACATTTTCCTTTGTGTTCATCGTTGTGTCCGCCGCGGCGGATTGTGACTTCGTGGTGATTCCATACGGGAGATCCTCTCCGGAAGTCCGGGCAATAGACCATATCTTTCAGGAAGCTTGATGATCTGTCTGTTCGAAGATCGACATGTCGAAGGACTCTACCCGCTGACGGCAACGCGGCACGTCGCCGATCTTCTGTCGGGCTGCATGACGATGCGGGAGCGGACGGCCCGCCTGTTCGGTGTCGAAGCCGAATCGATCCGTCTGCACGGCAGAACATATCTCCATCCCCTCTACATGAATGTCCTCCTACCGGCAATCGTTCAAGAACCGCTTCTGCTGATCAACGGTCGCGCCCGGATCGATCCGGATGTCCTCCGGACGTTGCCGCCGGAGCCGGGGTGGATCGTTCGTCGCGACGATGTTGTGGTGGCCGTATGCCTGACGGCGGAGCAGGCGGCGGGACTGAACCGTGAGGATTCCTTCCTTGACTTCAATCGGATTGAGGGACTGGAGGAGATCGATGCCGAAGGGATCGGACTGTACGGCTATCTGTGGGAGATGATCGCCGCAAACGGCGATGCGATCCGGGGCGACGCTCCGCTTCTGAAACTGGAGGCTCCGACGTCGTTGCCCTCCGGTGTCCACCGGATCGGTGATGAAGCTCTCCTCTTCGGAGAGGATGTCGATGTTCAGCCGGGTGTGGTCTTCGATACGACGAGCGGACCGATTCTCCTCGGCGACCGGGTGACGGTGATGGCCAACAGTGTGATTCAGGGGCCATGTTCTATCGGGGGTGATTCGACGGTGAAGATCGGGGCGAAAATCTATCACGATACCTCGATCGGTCCCCGCTGCAAGGTGGGGGGTGAGGTGGAAAACTCGATCATTCTCGGCTACTCCAACAAACAGCACGACGGATTTCTGGGACACAGCTATCTCGGCGCGTGGGTCAATCTCGGCGCCGATACCAATACGTCCGATCTGAAGAACAACTACGGTCCGGTGCGCGTGACGCTCCGGGGAGAGGAGATCGACAGCGGCACGATGTTCCTGGGGTCGCTTATCGGCGATCACGGCAAGACCGGCATCAACACGATGCTGAATACCGGGACGGTGATCGGACCGTTCGCCAATATCTTCGGCGGCGGATTTCCGCCGAAGGAGATCGGCCCCTTCTCGTGGTGCAACGCGTCGGAGGTCATCCCCTATAGACTGGAGAAGGGGCTGGAACTTGCCGCGCGGGTGATGGAGCGCAGGGGAGTGCGGCTCTCGCAGGAGGAACGGGATATGCTGACGTATCTGTACCGGGCCGAGCATGGGGAGGATCAGCCGTGAAGCAGTTGATGAGCGTGACCCGAACCGGATGAAGTCTTCCCGCACCACATGGCTCCCGATTCTTCCGGCGGCTCTTCTCTTTCTTCCGCTTCTTGCATGGCCGGGGGGACCCGATCAGTCGATCTATCTTGTCGCGGGAAAAATTCTTGCCGAGGGGGGAGTCTACTATCGGGATGTCGCCGACGTGAAGCCCCCGGCCGTTCCGTTCCTGTTTGCCGCCGCTCAGGCCATCTTCGGTGAAGGGATACTTTGGGTTCGGTTGCTTGAATATGTTCTTCAACTGTCGATCCTTTTTCTCCTTTCGTACAGTCTGCGCCGGATCGGCGAGAGTCCCCGGACGGTGTTTGCCGTCGCAAGTATCTACGCTTTGCTCTACATGTCGCTCGGTCCGGACGGAACGCCGCAGCCGGAAAGTTTTGTCGGTCTGCTTCTGCTGCCGATGATGTTCCTGCAGGTCCGACGGCGTACACGTGGGGGGGCGCTTTCGCTCGGTCTGCTGGGGGGGATTCTCTTTCTCCTCAAGTTCTCATTCGCGGCCGTTATTGCAGGAGCGATCCTTGCCGAGTTCGTTCTCTTCAATGCAGACGGTCTGCGTCGGAAGATTGAACGGAGTCTGCTGCTGACGGCATCGGGCGGGGGTGTGATTCTGCTGTTCTTTCTTCTCCTTTCGTTGACCGATACGTTCTCCGGGTGGGAGTTGATGTCGGGATGGATTCGGGGACGGCTGCTTCATTCGCTTGCCGGGGAGAATCCCGTCTCGCTTGTCCTCCGCCAGACCGGTTTTTATCTGGGTTACGGATTCACGATAACGATGCTTGTCGGAACGATTATCGCCGTAATCGGAACGTTCCGGAGAGGGGAAGACGCTTCCGGGAGGGAGAAGAGTGAACCGGTTATTCAATGGCGCAGACTCGGGGCGATACATTTCTTCTTTCTCTTCGCAAGCGCTTTGGTCGAGCTGATGTTCGTCCCCTACCAGTTCAGCCGCGTCTTCATTCCGGCTGCTCTGCTGACCGGACCTCTGGCGGTCGGTGTGTGGAATCGGCGGCGGGAACTTGCGCAGGGGGCCTATGGTTACGGAATGCTCACGTTGCTGCTCGGGCTTGCATTGCTCTTCAGTCCTCTTCCGAAATATCTCAGCGAAGTCTGGCGCGGTCTCTCGTGGCGGTTTTCCGAAAGCGTTTCGCCGGGAGATTCCTTCAACCGGAATGCCGATCCGAGGTGGGAAGAAGTCGTGGCGATTGCCGATACGATCCGTGCCCGGTCAACCGGAGATCGGGAGGTCTATGCCGTCTCCGATATCGCCGCCTTCTTTTATGAAGAGCTTCACACCACTCCCTCCTTTGGTATCTTGCACGGTCACTACCTGATCGCCTCGTTTACGCCGGAGGGTCTCGAAGAGGAATTCATGGGTTATCTGCGGGAGAAGAGACCGGAGTTCCTTATACTGGAACGGGAGGATGCCGGGGCGGCCGGTATCGTCGGGGCGGCATCCACCGTCGATGCGCTCGACGGAATTCCGGGATTCAAGGGGCTTCTTGCCGAGCGGTACGATGAACTTCTCCGCACTGAATTCTTTCTTCTGTATCAGCGGAGATGAAGAGGGGGACAGAGAAAGGAAATGTGCGGAAAGAAGGACCCCCTCACCCCGGCGATCTGTCCGGACGGATAAAACAGGACATCAGTCAAGAGTATATATCACGACAATAAAGGTAATTGACGAGGTTGCAATGAGCATGACATCAACGCGGATCGTTTCGGCGGTTGTTGCCGGACTTCTTTTCAGCGGATTTCTCTTTATCGGATGCGGTTCCGGCCGGACCAGCATCGAAGGATATGACGATGCGGCTCTCTCCGGCAAACGGCTGTTCGTTCTGACGCCGGACGAGGGGGAAATCTTCTTCACCGACGACGGAGCTTTTGCCTTCTCGCGGGGCATCGCCGCGCTGAACGCCCGGGAGAGGGTGATCAACGAGTTCCAGACGCAGTTCCGCGACCGGCTGGATAACCTGCTCGATTCCAATCTCGTGGTCACCTATCGCAGCCAGTCGGTCGGGGCCATCCATCCGCTGGATGCCACGAATGATTTCACCGGTGAGGCGGGGAGCTGGGACTGGACGACGATCGATGCGGCCAGGAAGGAAGGGGCGATCGACTATCTGCTGGTGCTCCAGCGGGTCGGCTTCGAGAATCAGGTGCCCGGAGACAGCGTCGGCAGGGGGAAGGAGACCGTGACGGTCGATTTCGTTCTGATCGATCCGGTCAAGCGGTCGGTGATGACCCGGAATCAGGTCTCCGCATCGGTAAAGGATCCGCGGGAAGTCAGGGATACCTACATCAAGCTCGTCAAAGAACTGGCTTCGAAAATGCCCTTCTATGTGAAGGAGAACTGAACCTATCGCACGCCGCGTCGAATCCATGGCAGAGTTGCATGATCGAAGCCCCCGCAGAGGTTATCTCCTTGCCCTGAAAGTTCTCGTCGCTCTGATGTTGATCCTTCAGGTCGGCCTCATCTTCCGTGCCGACAAGGTCATGCTCTCAAGGCCGTATTTCGAGGATACGTTCTACGCCATGAGCGTCTCCCGCTGGCTGGCCGAGGGGGAAGGCTTCAGCGTGGACGGCATCCATCCGACGAACGGGGTTCAGCCTCTTGTTTGCCTTCTGTACACGCCGCTGTTTGCGGCGAGCGGCGGAGACCTTTATCTGGCCCTTCGCCTGACGCTCCTGTTGCAGGTTGCCCTCTTCTGCTTTGCGGCCTGGGGAGGAGCCCGTTTCCTCGTCGCATCTTCACGCAGAGAAAAGGATCAAAGGCTGATCTTCTGGCTCGCCTTTGCCCTCCTCTATGTCAACTATGCCCTTTCCATTCAGTTCCTTAACGGACTGGAGACCGGGCTGACCGTCGGGTTGGCTTTTCTGACGCTCGGCCTGTTCAACCGGCTGGAAGAGCGGGAGGAGGAGCGTGTCGTTCCCTATTTCGGACTCGGCTGTCTGCTGGGGCTGACGATTCTGGCGAGGATCGATGTCGGTATTCTGGCGGCGGCCCTCTTTCTGTGGAAAGCATATCGGGCACATCGTCGCTACGGAAAGGAGAAGGGGAGCGTGCGGTGGAACCGGTTCCGGCGCATGATCGGTCAACTCTCGGCGATGACCGTGGGGGCCGTTCTGACGAGCGGGGCGTGGTGGTTATACAACCTTCTGACCTTCGGGAATCTGATTCCGGTCAGCGGTCAGTCGCAACAGGGACTGAACACCGATCTGTGGTTGCAGGTTGTTGAGACGTTCAATGTGTTCCTTGAGGGATTGATTGCCGGGATCGCCACGCCGGCCTCGTGGAGAATATCGGGGATTGCCTGGATGGGGCTTCTTTTGCCGATGATTCTCGGGATTGCGTTCCTGTCGGTTCCCGGTCTGCGGAGGGCGTTTGGCAGAGGAGTGAAGAAACTTCCCGACGACTGGAAGAGTGCCGCGTTCGCCCCGTTGTTCCTGACCGTGGCCGGGCTTGTCCTCTTCTACACATTCTTCTTCGGTGCTCCTCACTTTCAGGCCCGCTATCTTGTTCTTCTGACCGTAACGGTCCTTCTTTGCCTGGTCGCCGCCGCGATTTCGGTCTGGTGGCGGACAACCGGAGAGGAGAGAGGATTGCGATTGCTCCTCTTCCTTC
>CBFGQN010000317.1:0-5325 GCA_965650895.1 uncultured Ignavibacteria bacterium
ACCGGGATCGTTCAAGGACCGGCAGATCTTCGAGTTCAATCCACACCAGATGATCGAGGGAATTCTGATCGCCGGCTATGCGATGGGGATCAACACCGCCTACATCTATATCCGCGGCGAATATCACAAATGGGTCTCGCTGACCGAGCAGGCAGTGCAGGAAGCGTATGATGCCGGACTGATCGGCAAGCGGATGAAGGAGACCTTCGGCGGCGACTACTCGATGGAGATCGCTGTCCACAAGGGGGCCGGAGCCTACATCTGCGGCGAGGAATCCTCATTGATGGAATCGCTTGAGGGGAAGCGTCCCTACCCCCGCATCAAGCCCCCCTTCCCGGCCCAGAAAGGACTCTGGGGAATGCCGACGACGATCAACAACGTCGAGACGCTGGCAAACGTCCCGGTGATTCTCCGGATGGGTGGAGAGGAGTTCGCAAAGATCGGCGCGCCGACGCACCCGGGAACGATCCTGCTGGGGATCTCCGGTCACGTCAACAAGCCGGGCGTCTACGAAGTCCCGACCGGTCTGCAACTGCTGGACATCATCAACGATCTGGCCGGAGGAGTGCCGAACGGGAAGAAGATCAAGATGGTGATTCCGGGAGGAAGCTCGATGCCGCCGCTGCGGGGGGATGAACTCGAAGGAATCAAGATGGATGCCGACAGCATCAAGGCGGCCGGAAGCTATATCGGAACGGCAGGAGTGATGGTGATGGATGAGGATACCGACATCCCGCACGTTCTGCGGCGGACGATCCACTTCTACCACCACGAGTCCTGCGGACAGTGTACTCCCTGTCGCGAGGGATGCGGATGGCTGGAGAAGATGCTGACCCGGGTGGATGAAGGGGATGCCACATCGGCCGATCTCGATCTGCTGATCGACGTGGCGAACAACATCGACGGGAACACGATTTGCGCTCTCGGGGAGGCGGCCGCCTGGCCGACGAAGTTCACCATCCAGCGACTCCGCGAGGAGTTCGAGAAGAAGGTGAAAGATGTCCGTCCCCACGAGCCGAAAAACATCGTCCACGGTCTGCGGGCCGACGCCCATCAGATCGATGCGGTGCCGGTGACGAACAACGGACATTAAACGAATCTCGGTCTCGGCGACGCAGACGCAAAACCGAGAAGAGATCGGACTGAAAAATGATCGGGGATCATACCGTCCTGAGCTGACGATATGATCCCCGATTTTCATTGTTTCAGCACCTCGGTCAAGCCCCGAACATCGCGCCGAACGTTCCGGCAAGGAATCCCAGCAACGCGGCAATTGCCACAACCGCAGCAAGCAGGATCAGCGTGGCCTTTGCAATACTGCTGCGGGCGATAGTCGCCGTGCCGATGCCGATCACGACAAGCCACCAGATATAGGGGAGACTGAAAACACCGAGCACCGCACCGAGAACAGGTGAGTCGATATCGACCAGAGCAGCGGGTCCAAGCTGCAGATTGGGATTACCCGTAATACGTATCAGCCCGAACTGAATCAAACCGCCGACCGCACTGATGATGCCTGCTAACGAAGCGACAGCGAAGCCGTGCACAAAGCCGACACGTGATTCACGCCCCTCCTCGATCACCTTGGCAACAATGAACACAAGAAGTCCCACAAGCAGAGCAATGATCGGCACCCCGAGAACCGCCGAGATAAGTCCCCCGAACATATACTGCGCATCGGAGACACTTTCAACGGCCTCCTGCTGCTCCTCGATAGCCTCCCTTTCCGATGACGTCAGTCCCGGATCATCCAGCATCTCCTCGAACCGCTCGGCCTGCATCTCCTTGAGGTTGCCGATGTACTCATCCGAGCCGAACATCATGAACGATGTGATGAGGCTGAGCAGAATCGCCACCCCCAGACTGATCCCGATCACCCCGCCGAGTTTCGTATTAAGCAATCCGGCGAAAGCCCGTTTCGGTGCGGTCACCGTGTAGAGAACCCGGTCGGTCGGCGTTAACTCCGAGCCCTCCTCTTCCATCTGAAGTGAAGCTTCACCTTCGTTCTGAAGAAAATGTTCTTCTTCATGCAATTCTTTAGCATTCCGATCTTCCATAGAGCAGTTTGTTATGTGAACGATTGTTGTATGATAAAGGTAGTATACGATGACAATGATGAAGAGACCGACAGATAACTTTTTCCTGCCACTACGGCAGACTCCAGACCGAACCCGTCCAGCAATTCCACTGCCTTCAGCCCCTCCCCGGTCGTTCTGAAACGACCTCCATGAAGCAGTACTTAATGAACAAAAATTAAGAAAAAACCAACGCGTTAAGCGTTTTCTACACCTTGCGGTGACCTTTCGTCGGAATGTAAATTATCGCGTGTTTATTGTCCGTTTATACGGGACGACATTACAGTTTTGTCAGATTGGCATTTCGACTGGCTTCGGGCAACTCAAGGCTTTATATTTGCCGCCGTCAAATACAGGTCCGCCTGGTCATGAGTTGCTATCGAAGCCTCCACCTGTCCGGACCCTTTTCCGGGGTCGACAGGGTCCGAATCAAGAAGACAAATCCAAAAGATATACAGGGGTCTACCTATGCGTTTGTTCTCGTCCGTCCTGCTCCTTTCGATTCTGACGTTTGCCGGTTGCGCTCAGCAGCAGGCGATGCAGCGATCGAAGCCGGTACCGAAGCCGATACTCATTGACGAGTATGCGGTGCTTGACGATAAAACATCCGCCCCTTCACTTGCCGACGAACAGATCCGTAAACACCTGGAGACGGCTCGCGCCCATTACCTCAAAGCCCTGAAGCTCGTCGAGAAGAGCGACCACAAATCGGCGGCGAAGCATTTCGAAGCATCGGTCACGATCCTCAACAATCTGGTAACCCATCCGGATATCGATGCGCTTCCCGAATATACAAGGCTCTCTCAAAGCGTCATTCGTGACTACGAGGACAAAATCACATCGATCGACGACCTCGATTCGACGAGCAGCTTCTTCGTTCTGCGCGACAAGATGTTTCAGGAGATCGAACTTCTGCCGGTTGCATGGCGTCCCGTTTCGTCTCCGGCCGAAACAGGCAGCAGTCGTCCGGATACGCTGCAGATTCTTCTGTCCGAAAACGAGGCGGTTGACCAGACAATCGCATTCTTCACAACCGGAAAGGGACGCAACTACATGGCCAAGTGGCTTGCCCGCTCCGGACGCTTCTTCCCTCTCTACGAAAAAATCCTTGCCGAAGAAGGTGCGCCGGACGAGCTGAAATATCTCTCGATGATCGAGTCGGGACTGAACCCGACTGTGACATCGAAGGCCAAGGCGGTCGGTCTCTGGCAGTTCATCTCCTCGACCGGCAAGGCATACGGTATGGACCAGGACTGGTATCGGGACGAACGGCGCGATCCGGAGAAGGCAACGCGGGCGGCGGCACGCTACCTTCTGGACCTCTATGAAGAGATGGGAGACTGGCATCTGGCCCTCGCCTCCTATAACTGCGGTCCGGGACGTATGCGTCGGGCAATTCGCAAATCGGATACCGCCCACTACTGGATCGCCCGCGAGAACCTTCCGCGCGAGACGCAACGCTACGTCCCCCTCTACATTGCCGCCGCAAAGATCGCCCGCGATCCTGAAAAGTATGGGTTCACAGACATCGTCTTCGAGCAGCCGGACGATTATGAAACGCTTCCGGTGAAAGGGGGCTACTCCTTCGATCTTCTGGCCGGCGCAGCCGGTTGTTCGGTCTCGGAACTCCGCACACTGAACCCGGAACTGCTGCGCGACCAGATTCCGCCGGATGAGAGCGAGTACGGACTGCGTGTCCCGGCCGGACTTTCGCAACGGCTGGCGCTGGCGCTGGATACGATGCCGGTCCCGGCGAAGCCGGAGATTTCCTGGATTCGTCACAAGGTACAGCGTGGAGAGACCGTCACGCGCATCGCCGCACAGTACGGCGTCCCTGTCTCCGAAGTGCTGGATGCAAACGGCATGACCGCCAGGAGCACACTGCTGCGAGGAAAAGTTCTTCGTATTCCGGTCGGCTCGAAAGCATCGTCCGACGACGACGGCAGATCGGAGGGTGTTGCCGAAACGAGTGCGCAGGAGCCGGAGGAGAACCGGACGACAACCCGGGAAACCGAAACGGTAGCCGCAAAGGAAACGCCATCGAAGAAGACGACACCAGAGCCGCCGGCCGCCTCGAAGAACACGAAGCAGATCAATACCTCCGCAATGATTGCCGAAGTTCCGACCGCCGAACGGAAATCCGATCAATCTGATCTGGACAGAATCGAACAGCGGGCGGCAGAGCCTGTGACCGGCGGATCGGCCGCCTCGGCATCGGTACCGGAGACGAAACAGGTGCTGGCCCGCGCCGAGGAAGCAAAGCAAAAGACGGAGACGAAATCCGAAAAGAAGTCGACCTATACCACGCACAAGGTCAACCGGGGCGAGACACTGAGCGGCATCGCCGGCCGCTACGGCGTGTCGATGGATGATCTGAAGGCATGGAATCCGAAAGGGGTAACCTCGTCGAACGATGTTCTTCTGGGAGCCACGTTGAAGATCTACGCCGAGGGATCCGCACCGAAGAACAACGTTGCCGCGTCGACGAAGAAAAACTCTTCGAAGCGGATCGCGCAGACGCGCAGCTACAAGGTGCGCCGCGGCGAAACGCTGAACGAGATCGCATCAAAGTTCGGCGTCAGCGTCAGGACGCTTCGCAATAACAATCCTCGTCTGAATCCGAACAGAATCCAGGCCGGACAGGTCATCAGGATTCATTAAACGTTGAGAGAGAAGATCAGGCAAGGAAAAGCCGCATGGAGCTGTCCGTGCGGCTTTTTTTCGTGCCGATCCCGATTCTCGAATTTCGATTGACGATTTTCAATTACCGAAGTATCCGCTACCCTTCCCTTTTTCTTTGGCATCAGTTCTGAGCCTTGAGCGAAGAGCTGTCAGCTTTCAGCCGGTAGAGAGCTCCTGATTCCTGTCTCTCGACTCGCAACTATTCAACATTCGCACATCGCACTTCCATCTTCCCCTCCAGTCAGTACTTCAGCATTCGACTGATTGCAATGCCCCAAGTATCACCTGACCCTTTCTTTTATTCAACATTCGCAAATCGTACTTCGCAAATCGACATTTGACACCCCCCGCTCCAAAAAAAACGAAGGGGAAACGACACCACGCCGTTTCCCCTTCGCCTTCGATTGATCGACCGGCTTACGCCGCTTCTTTCTGAATCCGCATTCCGTAGAACGATCTCCAGACGAAGAAGACCGAGATCAGGAAGAAGACTGCAGCGAGCGTGTGAACAAGCCCGCTGTTGTCCACACTCAGACTGACGGCAAGTTCAACTGCCAGAAGCCCGAAA
>CBFGQN010000318.1:0-5324 GCA_965650895.1 uncultured Ignavibacteria bacterium
AGGATATAGCCGCCGACGATGTTCACGTTATCAACAAAATCCTCCGTGCTCCCCCATTCATCAACAGACGTCGACCCGAGAATCGAGTAGAGCCAGAGGCGTACTCCGACCATCACCCCGTGCAGTACCGCAAATACCAGAAGAGCCGCGGTGAGAAGTTTCGTCAGCTTTGAAAAGGGGAATGATTTCCTCAGCGCGATGTGATCTTCAAGCGGCATGAACATCCTTCCGGTTTTCAGTAAATGCAGCCCTCAATTTGCGAATATTCTCCAGAAGCCTTCCGGCAATTTCCCCGGAACGTTCCACAATCTCACGATACGGCTCCTTCCGGCGCAGAGCCAGGAACTCCTCCCCGAATTTCAGCCAGAAGGGACGGATCGTATAGAGAGGAGAACAGTCCGGCGGCGTCGCGTTGACGATGAGCTGGGCCAGATAGGGAAAGAGGGCATCGGGCCAGCGTGCGCCGAAAAGCTCCGCCTCGGTTGTCCCGGTTCCGGTCAGAAATTCCGGCGTCATCCTCCGGTGATAGATCTCCTGAAGTTCCGGTCCATTCTCAAGAGCTTCTTGAAGTCGGGCGCAAACATCCCTTAGTTCTTCTACCAGAGCATCATGCCCTCCGATCAGTTCAAGCGTCGCTTCAGGAAGATTGTGGACCAGCCGTTCCCACTCCCCCCCACGGGAGCTTGGGATCAGACCGGTCAGCGGCTCGAAGAGTTCCAGGCGACCGTACTCGAACCACCAAGTAAAGTACGGCATTCCGAGAAACCGCTCCTCGGTTGCCAACCGGGTCGGCAAAAGGTCCGTGATGCGGTTACGCTTCGGCATACTGCAGCAGGAATGCCCGGATAAACTGGTCGATCTCCCCGTCCATCACCGCCTGCACATCTCCGGTTTCAGTACTTGTTCGCAGATCCTTCACCAGCGTGTAGGGCTGGAAGACGTAGTTGCGGACCTGGCTGCCCCATTCGATCCGTTTCTTGCTCCCCTCGATCAACGCCTTCTTCTCCTCTTCTTCCCGTCGGAGGATCTCGTAGATCTCCGAGCGGAGCATCCGCATCGCCCGTTCACGGTTCTGAAGCTGCGATCGTTCCTCCTGACAACTGACGATGATCGGGTAGCGATCCCCCCGCGGACTGGTAAACTCGTAGCGCAACCGGACGGCCGTCTCCACCTTGTTAACGTTCTGTCCCCCCTTGCCGCCGGAACGGAAGGTCTCCATCTCCACTTCCGACGGGTTGATCTCCACCTCCACATCATCGTCGACCGACGGGTAGACGAAGACCGAGGCGAACGAGGTATGGCGTCGGGCATTCGAGTCGAACGGGGAGATACGGACCAGACGGTGAACGCCGTTCTCGCTCTTCAGGTTGCCGAAGGCATACGGGCCTCTGATCTCGATCGTCACCGATTTCAATCCGGCCACTTCCCCCTCCTGCTCGTCGAGCAAGGCCATCGTCAATCCGTTTCGTTCGGCCCAGCGCATGTACATCCGCAGCAACATCTGCGTCCAGTCCTGCGCCTCGGTCCCTCCGGCTCCGGCCTGGACCTTCAGGATCGCATCCCGCACATCATCCGGATCGGAGAGCATCCGGCGGAACTCCAGATCCTCGATCATTTTCGCCAGATTCCCGATTTCCCGCTCGACCTCCCCCTCCATCGATTCGTCCCCGGCCTCCTCGGCCAGTTCGATCAGTGCCTCGGCATCCTCCACCTTCCCCCGGGCGTCGTTCCAGCCGTCCACCCATTCCTTCCTGGCATTGATCTCCCCGATCACTTTCCGGGCCGCCTCGTTGTCGTTCCAGAAATCGGGAGCGTGCGTCTGCTCCTCAAGCTCGGCTATCTCCTTTTCCTTTCCATCGAGGTCAAAGATACCTCCTCAGCTCTCCGAGCTTGTCGTTAAGTTCTTCCAGGTGTCCTTTCTGCGATTCGAACATATTGAGTTCTTAGAGTTTCGAGTGTATAGAGTTCGTAGAGTGGGGAGCGTGTGAGTATGAGAGTCCCGTCGCAATAGGATGGGATGGAAGACATTCGATTCTTCCCCCTCACGACTTACGCCACAACCCGTAAACACGGAATTTACGAAGATCGGGGGGGAGAGAGTGTATGAGTGTGAGAGTGGGACGGGAGGCATATCGGTACACAGGGCTGATTTTCAATTTTCGCATGGCGATTGACAACTAAGCTCACGCAAAGGGCGCAAAGGACAAAGACGCAAAGCTGATAACTCATCGCTGATAGCTGATAGCTCATGGCTGATAGCTGATAACTCATCGCTGATAGCTGATAGCTCATCGCTGATAGCTGATAGCTGATAGCTGATAACTCATCGCTGATAGCTGATAGCTCATCGCTGATAGCTCATGGCTGATAGCTCATCGCTCATAACTCACCCCCACGACTCCCTCCTTCCCCTGACCGCTCATTGCTGCCCCCTCCCCCTCAGATCCCCCGATCCGGCACAAACGGACCCGGCGGCTCGAAGTCAAGGCTGCCGAAGATGTCGAACGCCTCGTGGACGCCGAAGCTGATCTCGCCAAGTTCACCCCGGTCGAAGTTCCAGCCGAAATCGACACGGACGAATCCGGAGTTGATGCTCTTGCTGTTGCCGATTCTGATACCCAGACCGGCTCCGTTGTGGAAGCGGGTGCTGCCGAAGAGTTCGGCCTGATTCCACGAACCGACAACGTCCCAGAACCCGGCGATGCCGACTTCCCACAACTCAAGATCGACCAGGGGAAACAATCGATAATCCAGATTGAACCCGAGACGATTATCCCCGAACACTTCCAGATCGCCATAGCCCCGCAGTCCTATATCGCCACGGGTTGCCGGAAGCCAGACGTAGCGGGGCCAGCGCCAGATCGCCGAAAGCTGTCCCATCACCGCAAGAACCCCCGGACCGACTTTCAATCCTCCCGAAACCGTCCCCCGAAACATCGTGAAGACGGTCTCCTTCTCCTGAAAACCGGTTCCGGCCTCGGCCTTGACGAAGGAATAGAAATCACCGGCAAGCATCGACTTGCGGACATCTCCCCCGACATAGACCGGATCGTCCGGTCCGTTGTGATGCGGAAAGAACTTGCCGATCGAGACCCGTCCCTGCGCCCCGATCGGAACCAGTCTCGGTCCGGAGAACTCGTATCCCTCAAGACGGACGTAATCCCGGCGAAGCGAGCCGATCCCGCCGAACAGACCGATGCTGTTCTCGAATGCGCGGGGATGGGGATTGCCCGATTCGAGATCGTGGCGATTGTAGGAGAGGCGCAGCGAAGCGTGGAACAGATCATCCTTGCTGTTGGAGTTGCCGTACCATCCCTCGGCATCGTATCGGAGCGATAAGCCGGTATCGGCCCGATAGGAGAGTTCGGCTCCCGGAGAACGATCCGGGAAGAAGAACCGTTCATATCCGTCGGCAATCCGGAACGCCCCTCCCCAGGCGTGGGAAGCCTGGTCGGTATAGAACGGACGACGCAGATCGACTTCCACCCGCGTCAGACGTTTCGACCAGAGGGCAAGGCTCTGCAACCGATGATGCGTTCCGAAAAAATCGGGATCCCGATACTCCGCAACGGCCCGCCAGGACGAATCCGACGGCGAGAAGAGGTCGGCTCCGAGTCCGAGCTTTTTCGCATAGCCGAACAGATTCTCCTCCACCAGCAACCATGCCGTCTCATCCTCTCCCGGCTCATCATACGGCTTCAGCACAAGCGACCATCCGTCCTCGGTCCGGGTACGGAGGATTCTGTTGAGCGAGCGGGAAGTGGCCGTGTCACCGAAATCGACCTCGAAGTCAATCCGGGCAAAAACACCCAGATCGCGCAGATAGCGGTCGAACTCATCGACGGTATGGGGCCGGACGGTATCACCCGGCGAGAAGAAAAGACGGGAACCGCGGCGGATCACCGATTCCTTTGTCAGGAAGTGGGGAAGATTCGTCAATTTTTCGAACAGATCATACGGCGGGGTCGTATCGGCAATATTGACCTGGTGCAGGTAGAGGGAATCCAGAACGAACGGTGCCCGTCCCACCCCTTGTCCCCGCACCGAAAACGTGCCGACGGTCAGAAGAATCCACACAACGCTGAAAAGATGGTATAAGCCGGGATACCGATAAGAACCTGCCGTTTGTCTTCTGTCCATGATTGACGATTGCTTCGCAACAACACAAAACCGGGCGGGAGAACTCCCGCCCGGTCTCTAATCTACTCCTTCCGGAGCGGAATCTCAATCTTCTTCTTCGGTTGCGACCTCTTCGGCCGTCGGCACGCGGCGGACCACGATCTTCCTCCCCTCTATGTGAATCACCTGAATCGGCTCTCCGGCATGGATGAACTCCCCGTCGGAGATCACATCGTACTGTTCTTCGTTGATCACGGCCATCCCTGCCGGACGAAGCGTCGTCAGGGCCGAACCATACTCGCCGAGAAGCAGATCCTCCAGCGAATGTCCGGGGAGATAACCATCCCCCCCGCCGACCGATTCCCCGAAAAGGGCGAAACGTCGGAAGGCCGAGGAGTTGGGCAGGAACTTCACCATCAGCCAGACGATCAGGCCGAAGCCGACGAAGGCGCCGGCAAGCGTGTAGAGAGAAGTGGAGAAATCGTTGGCCGAGACGCCGTCGAAGCTCCCGATCAATGCCAGGAAGAGAGAGGAGACCATCAGGAGGATTCCGGAGATTCCGGCGACGCCGAAACCGGGGATGACGAAGATCTCAACGATCAGCAGAACCACACCCAGCACAAACATGGCAATCTCGATCAGCGTGGCCAGATCGGCCAGATACTGCGCTCCGAAGAAGAGAGCCAGCGACCCGACGCCGATCACCGCCACCATCCCCAGATGTCCGGTCTTGATCGCATAGAACAACCCTCCCATACCGAGCATGATCAGAATCGAACTGAGAAACGGATCGGTCAGGAACCCGACAAGCGACTCCCCCCAGTTCTTCTCTAACCGCCGGATCTCCGCATCAGGATAGCCGAAGGCGGCGGCCGCCTCCTCAACCGAACCGACCACCGTATCGCAGTATCCCAGCCTCCGGGCCTCCTCGGTCGTCAGCGTCAGGAGCTTGCCCGGCTTCTTGATCGATGTATCCCCCAGCACGATCTCCTCGTCGACCATCGCCTCGGCGATCAGCGGATTCCGTCCGTGTCTCTCGGCGGTCGAGCGCATCTCCCCCCGCATATAGCTGACCACTTTCTCCGACGCCGTCTCTCCGGTCTGGTGGACCGGCGTCTCCGCCCCGGTAGTCCCGCCCGGAAGCTTGGCACTCCGCTCGGCCGACAGGGTAATCAACGCACCGGCGGAGATCGCCCGGGAATCGA
>CBFGQN010000319.1:0-5285 GCA_965650895.1 uncultured Ignavibacteria bacterium
TGCGACTCTGTCTGCGACGAGTCTTCTGGCAGGGTGCTCGTCTCCCACTTCCGACGCACCTCTGACCGACCGTGAGCTATCAGGACTGAAGGGGCCGGTGAAATCCGTGCTGATGGCGATCCCGGACACGGATCTTTCCGGTGCCGCAGAGGAGAGTACGCGACCTGCATACTACACGGAGTATACCGAAGGAGGAATGATCGTGAAGTTCATTCAGTTCGGAGTCGCCACATGGGACACTTCAAGCTTTGTGATGCACACATACAACGACCGGAATCTTCGGATCGAGACGGTAAAAAGAAAAGGGGGAGTTCAGGGTGGACTGGAACGAACACGGTACTTCTATGATTCAACCGGGAGACTGATTCGTCAGGAAATCCGCAGTGCCGACTCGCAGTCGGTTCCGGACTATCTCTTTCTCTACCTTCCGTTTGCCGGTCGGGCTGCCGATCCCGGATGGATCGACCGGAACATCGATCATCCGCTGGTCGCCGTTTTCTACAGGAATGACAAGGGGATCGATGTTGCGCACGAATGGATCATTGATGGAGAGAGTAAGGGCCTGGTGCGATATCTTATCGACACGGTCATCCTTGCGGAAGAGAGGCTGCAAAGCGTCCACGTGCCGACCGAATACCTGGAGAACTGCGAGGCGGACAACCATATCATGTATTTCGATATGAGGGGGCGCAAGCGGATGGACTGGATGTTCCGGAATTCTCCCACGCTCGATTCGGGTTTGTATGATTGTCTCGATATGGCGTTGCTCAGACAGATCTCTCTGTACGATGAACAGGGAAGACTGAAAGCCGGTTTCAGAACGGACTTCCCGCAACTCTCTCCGCCGTTCCACTACACGCAGTCACGGTTCGGCGATGCGGGGGAGCCGGTGCAGATATCGAGAGTCACGGGGTCGTCGATTGAAAGCATACTGGAGGGAGAGGGGGAGGAGACAACGTCCTTCGGGGATCGTGAGTACCGAGACTACGATGCGCAGGGGAATTGGCAGGTAATGAAAGTGGGGCTGGCCGATATCGAGTCGGCATTCGTGGTCTATCGACGAACGATCGACTACTACGAGAATCCCGAATAAAAAACAGGCTGTCGCCATACACGGACGACAGCCTGCCTCTTCGTATTCTCTTCTCGTTTCTACGAGTGAACCGACATCCCGCTCATGATCCTCACCGATTTGCTCGACCCGATCCGGTCGGCTCCGGCTTCGATCATGGCGACCGCCGTCTCGTAGTCTCCGATGCCGCCGGAGGCTTTCACTCCCATATCTTCCGGACAGCACTCCCGCATCAGTCTGACCGCCTCGACGGTTGCCCCTCCGGAGGCAAAGCCGGTTGAGGTCTTGACGTAGTCGGCTCCGGCCTTGTCGACGATCTCGCAGGCGCGGCGAATCTCGTCGTCGTTCAGCAGCGACGTCTCCAGAATCACCTTCAGCAGTGCATCCCGTTCGTGGGCGATGTCGACGATGGCTTCGATGTCCTTGAGGACCTCTTCACGCTTTCCCGATTTGAAGGCGCTCAGGTTCATCATCATGTCCAGTTCCAGCGCTCCGTCGTCCAGCGCATAGCGGGCTTCAAGCTGTTTTACCTCACCCAGGTGGGCGCCGTTCGGAAATCCGACCACGGTGCAGACGACGATCTCCGAATTCTGCTCGGCCAGCGCTTCACGAGCGGCGAGAACGAACCAGGGCATCACGCAGACCGAGGCGAAACCGTGTTCGGCCGCTTCGCCGCAGATGCGTATGATATCTCGTTCCGTTGTGTCGGGGCTCAGAGCAGTGTGATCAATACAGGCAGCAAGTTCCAATGCGTTCATTGTCTAATGTTGGATAAGTACCGGAAATGTTTGCCGGTTCTCCCCCTGGGACAGATGAATGAAGTATTGTCCGGAGGAGAACGTACTTGTATCAATTATGAAAGGAAAATTGTCAATTGTTTGCGACAACGCCAAACGTCCGGCAGGGTCGTAAAGACGAAGCGTTGCCGGGTCCGATGAAGGAGGACCTTCCCGCTCGATGGCGATTCCTCCCTGACCGGGAGCCGGGTTAGGAACGGCGTGAAATCGTACTTTCGTGGATGTCCCTTCCGTCTCGATGCCGAGCGTCACCTGCATCTCGAATTGTGCCAGCGTCCGAACCAGTTCTCCCTGATTGACGAGCACATCGCTGACCGACTCGATGTTGACGATGATCGTCTGCTCGGTGCTGTCGATCCGGTAGAGCCGGTGAACGATACCGTTCGGCGTGATGAAGCTGAACTCCAGCGGGACGTTCCGGTAGATGCCGTACTCGGTCGGCTGAATCTGTTCGATGCGGATGCGGAGTTCGTCCGGTGCGTCCGGATTTGATATCCCTATCTGGAAGATCGGCCAGCCTTTGCGCCGGACCCACTGATCGAAGAACCAATCGAAATCCGTTCCGGCGATCTCCTCGCAGACCGCGATCAGACTGTCGGTCTCCGTGGTGCCGTAAGCGTAGCGTTCAAGATAGGTTTTCATCGCCGTGAAGAAACGGCTCTCGCCAAGCTCGAACCGGAGCATTCCGACGACGACCGCCCCCTTGTCGTAGATGGTTGCCGGATAATTTGATGAGGGAGACTCGCGCGGAAAATCATACAGGGGAAGGGCTCCCTCACGCGGCGCCACCTGTTGCAGATAGCTGTTCAGCTTCTCCTGTTGCAGTGCCAGATAACTGTCGTACCCGAAGAGTTCCTCCATCCAGAGCGACTCGCAGAACGTGGCGAAGCTTTCATTCAGCCAGGCGTGACGGAAGTCGACCGGGGAGACCAGATCGCCGAACCACTGGTGGGCCAGTTCGTGGGGGACGACAAGGTCGAGCGAGTCTCCTCTGCGGGAGAGTGTCGTCGGGTAGGAGATCAGCGTCTGGTGCTCCATCGCTCCTTGCGGCGTGTTGACATATCCCACTTTCTCGAAGGGATAGGGGATGAATCGCTCGGCATAGGTCTCCACCATTCTCGGCAGAAGAGCAAAGGTCTTTTTCGTTGCGGCCGTATCCGACGGCATGGCGTAGAGGAGCATCGGCAGTTCCTGCGTACCGACGTTCAGTTCCGCATAGGGGGCGACGGCAAACGTCAGCAGATAGGTGGCCGCGGGATAGATGTGATTCCAGACGTAGAGGACGTTCCCGTCGTCCAGCACGTTCTTCTCCATGAGGAGTCCGTTCGAGGCGACGGTCATCCCCTCCTTCACAAGGAAACGTCCGCTGAAGGTTGCCTTGTCGGATGGGTGATCATAGCACGGAAGCCAGTGCTGCGTGGTGGAGACATAGTTGTTCATGAACCCGACTCCCATCGCATAGAGGACGCCGTTCCCGGAGGAAACCCCTCCCCAGCGTCCCGATCCGAATTCGTCGGTCATCGTGCCGCCGTAGTAGACCGTAATCGTCACCGTATCGCCGATCTCCGGCATATCCGGCGGCGTAATCGTATGGCGATAGTCGGCATCCTGCGGCATTCCGATTGTTTCGTATGTGACACGTGAACCTTCGTACAGGACCGAATCGATTGCCAGATCGCGGAGATTGAATGTGAAGAGAGGAGATCGATCCGAGGTCCGGACAAGCCGGATACTGCAGACTCCCGACATCGTTTTCTGCGGTGCGGCCGTCAGGTCGAGTGTCGCATCGTAGTGGAGAACATCGAACGAGGCTGAGTCATGAGCAAGAGGATCGAACAGGGTAACCGCATGGATCCGGGCAGGATCGAACCGCAGGCTGCACCCCCAATCTTTCTCAAGTTCTTCTACCGTTGGAATCTGCGCCACCAGTCCGGTCTGTGCGGTCAACAGAACAATACCGACCAGAGCCGGAATCAGACGGCACAGGCGCGCTATCGCGGCAGGGTTGTAGTTGTTCACAAAAAGGGTCCGTTGAAGGTTTGCCATTGTTTACGAAAACGGGATTCGGAAGGAAAAAGTTACCGCACCCGGTAGGAGAGTCCAAGCGTAAATCTTCCCAGATCCGGAACATCGTTATTCTCGTCGTCTTCCCCCGCTCCCACGCCGATCGTTCCTCCCCACCTGTCGTAGAAAAAATTTCCGGCAAGATAGATGGCGCCGGGTGAGCCGGCACCCAGTTGCAGACCGAACTGTGTCCTGTCGTCCGGCGTTATCGTCATGAAGTAATAGCCCGAACCCAGAGGCCAGGCTCCTATTGAGGCCGAGTCGAGATAGAGTCTGGTGTACGGGCCGAACTCCGTCATCATCCCGAGCGTCACTCCGATCCCGAGCGTGACCTTCCCGAGAGGGAGACCGACGTTCGCCTCTCCGAGTCCTCCCAGTCCGAAGTATGATTGCGAGCCGCTCAACCCCTTGTACGTTCCGTCGATGCCGTACGAGCCGCCGTAGAGAAAGCCTCTGGCTCCGAACTTGTACCATCCCCCTCCGTTTCCCCAGGCGTAGGAGAGTTCGGTGGCCGTATTGGATTCGTTCGGATTGAACCCGCCGCTGTAGTTGACGGCGACTCCCGCGTGTTCCGCCGACTCCTTCATCGAGATCGGCGTCACCGCCGGCGGCGTCATGTCGAAGCCTCCGGGCAGATAGATCCGGCTGCATGCAGGAAACAGAAGGGTGAGGCAAAGGGTCAGCGGGCCGACAGTCGAGCGCATCATATCATATAGTGAGACAACGGTCGTGATGGATCGGTGCTATGATTTTATCTCCTTCTGCACGCGGACCGACAGGGCATAGATCGAGTTTGCATAGGCTGAGGAGGGATTGTAGCTCTTCAATGCTTTCTTGATCCGTGCGCTGTTCCCGGAACGATATCCACCCCTGCTCAGGTAGTTCGCCACTGAGTGGACGGCATCGGCCGGATTGTAGAGATCGATCTTGCCGTCTCCGTTTCCGTCAACCGCCAGACGGCGATAGGAGGAGGGGAGAAACTGTGCCCAGCCGAAGGCTCCGGCCCACGAACCGTATAGATCCCGTACGTCCCAGTGACCGGCCTTGTGAATCCGGAGCAAATGTTCAAGCTCCTTGTAGGCCCAGTCTCCCCGCTTCTGCGAGCGGCGTTTGATCCAGTCGACCTCGCTGTTGATCTGCTTCGTGCTCTTTCCCTCGGCTTTCATCTGGTCGCGGGCGTTCCGGACGTTGTCGGCCACGGCCCACGATTCGCTCATCAGGCTCATCGAGGCGTAAACACTCAGGACGTGATAGTCGCCGGTGATCGTGCCGTGGCGCGTCTCGCACCGGAGCAGAGCGGCGATCGTCTCCGTGTCGACGCCGTAGGGTTTCTCGACGGCACTCAGCAGGCG
>CBFGQN010000320.1:0-5260 GCA_965650895.1 uncultured Ignavibacteria bacterium
TCTCCACCCCCCGATCCTTCCCTTTCTTCAACATTCCGACGGCTGCCGCCAGACTGTGCCGGGCGGCCGACCCGACCGCCGCATACTGGTCGCGGAGCAACTCCTGCGCCTTGGCCGACCAGGGCATCAACTCGCAATCGAGACAGACCCAGTCGGTCTTGAACGTTTCCCAGAAACCGGTCCCCGTCAATGCGGCATCCAGCCGGTCGAGCAGAGCGGTTTCAATCGCGTGGTCGTTGAAGAACCGTCGTCCGGTACGGGTGTAGACGATTCCCCGCTCCGTCCCCGAAACGCCGAATCGTCTCCGCGCAACATCGCCGTCGCGACAGAGGAGGACAACGGCGCGCGATCCCATGTGCTTCTCTTCGCAGACAACGTTCAGGACTCCTTCTTCGCGGTAGTAATCGAAGGCCTCTTCCGGTCGCTCCAGGTAGTCCGGATGTTTGCTTGTCGCCACCGGCGACATTGTCGGCGGAAGATAGATCAACCAGCGGGGATCGACCGCAAACCGGCTCATCACCTCAAGCGCAGCGTCGGAGTTCTCCGCCCGGATCTTAATCGCTCCCATCAGCGACGTGGTCACGATCCGCTTGCCGATCACATCCTCGATGTCGAGCAGATGATCATCTTCCGTCTTCCGGTCAGACTGATCGGAAGAGAGAATCGGTCGGATCGGCTCGCTGTAGATCTCCTTCGCCTGAACCGAAACGAGTTCCAGTTCGGGATAGCGCAGTGCGGTCAGGCTGCCGCCGAAGACACAGCCGGTGTCGATATTGATCGTGCCGTTCAGCCACTCCGCCGTCGGCACGGGCGTGTGACCGTAGACGACGCGTGCATCCCCTTTGTAATCGCGCGCCCAGTTGTAGCGAACCGGCAGACCGAACTCGTCGGTCTCGCCGGTCGTCTCGCCGAACAGAGCGAACTCCCGCACCTTCCCCGACGCCCGTCCGGCCATCTCCTCCTTCATACCGGCGTGGGCCACAACCAGGTTGCCGCCGTCAAGTTCGTAGTGACTGATCAGACCTTCAAGGAAGTCAATCATCAACGGGACGCTTTGCCGCCGATCCTCTTCGGACAGATTCTCCAGTTCGGCCACCGTCCGCTCCAGTCCGTGCTTCAGTTGCACGTTCCGCCCGTGGAGCTTCTTCAGAAACTTCATATCGTGATTGCCGGGGACGCAGATGCCGGTTCCGGCCAGCACCATATTCCGCACCAGGAAGAGCGTTTCCAGCGAATGAGGTCCGCGGTCGACCAGATCGCCGACGAAGAGGCCCACCCGTCCTTCCGGGTGGGAATAGACCCGGTTGCAGACCGGATTGAGGATTGTCTCGTCGGCACTCTCCGCATATTCGTAGCCGAGCTTCTGCAGCAACTCTTCCAGTTCCCGGCGACACCCGTGAAGATCGCCGATGATGTCGAACGGTCCCCGCTCCTCCCGCCGGTCGGTCCAGAGTTTCTGCCGTTCGATCCGGACGGACTCCACCTCTTCGGGAGAGCGGAGCGTGTGTACAAAACGGATCCCCTCACGCTTGATCTCCCTCATCGAACGCCGCAGCGCACGCTGCTGATTGCGGAGGACGTGCGGACCGAATTCACGGTCGGTGCGACGTTCATTCCGCTCCTGACAGATCTTCTCCGGAATATCCAGCACGACGGTAACCGGCAGACAGTGATACTCCCGGGCCAGCGCGATCAGGGGCTTGCGTCCCTCCGACTGCACGTTCGTGGCGTCGACCACCGTCAGCTTCCGCCGCTTCAGTCGCTTTGCGACGATGTAGTGGAGAAGTTCGAAGGCATCGTTCGTCGCCGCAAGATTGTTTTCGTCGTCGGACACCATCGCACGGCAGGCATCCGAGGAGATCACCTCCGTCTCCAGAAAATGCCGACGAGCAAAGGTCGATTTTCCCGAACCGGAGGTTCCGATCAGGATAACGAGTGAGAATTCCGGGATGGTTATGTGCATCTGGTAAAGACTCCCATTTGTGACGGTCCTCCGATCTCTTCTTCAACCGGGCCAAGCGGATGAAACGTGACATCGTAGCCGTACTGTTCGGCAATCGTTGTTCCCCACGCCGTGAACTCGGCTCTGGTCCACTCGAAGCGGTGATCGTGGTGACGGAATGTTCCGGCCGGAAGGGAGGGCCACATCACGTTATACTCGCCGTTCGGCGTCGTGACGATCACACGTCCCGGACGGGCACAGCCGAAGAGGGCACGCTCGAAGGCTCCGAGCCGTTCCGGTTCCAGATGTTCGATCACCTCAACGACGGCGGCGGCATCGTATCCCTCAAGACGCCGGTCCCGGTAGGTGAGCGATCCCTGAAGAAGAGAGATCCGGTTTCGCTGCCGCTCCGGAAGCCTGCTCAATTTCTTCTCGGCCACGTCCAGTCCGTGCAGCGAGAGATCAAGTCCGGTGATCCGCTCGAACTGTTTTTCGGCGGCAAGCAACCTCAGCAGTTTTCCCTCGCCGCAGCCGAGATCGAGAACAGAGGTTGCTCCGGATTCCAGAAGAAGATCCCGAACGGTCTCCAGCCGGAGCTGGTGCAACCCGATCTTCTCCTCCGCTGCCTCCTCCTGCGCGTTATGCCGGTCGTCCGCCTCATCCGGATCCACAGTCTCCTCGGAGAGCTGTTCGAGCAGCGATCGGGTCAGAGAACGCCGGTTGAGGAGATAGCGGTTGACGATGAAGTCACGTTTCGGATGGTCCCGAAGCCACCCTTCTCCCTGACGCAGCAGCTTTTCGACTTCATCAACACCGATATAGTAATGTTTGCTGTTGTCGAGAACCGGGATCAGGAGATAGAGATGGCCGAGCAGATCGGAGAGCCGGATCGTCTGTCGCAACGTGGCGCGGAAGTACCGACTCCCGCCCCACTCGGGAAACCGTTCGTCCAGCGGCAGTCGCTCGGCCTCGACTTCGTAGCCGAGAGGCTCGAAGAGTTCGCGCAGAAGTTCCTCTCCTCCGCGGCACGGCAGGACCGGAAGATGTGCCTCAAGCGGAATCGGCGTCGCCGCAAGTTCCGGCCGATCCTTCGACGTCCCGTTCATCGCCGTCCCGAACAGCTTCGAGAGGGCGACGCTCATGAACGATGATGCCGCATACGGTCGGTCGTTGACATACTGCCGCAGCGCAAAAGCGCCTCCTCCCTTGCCCCGGTCTTTTCTGACCAGACCGATCGGATCGACCTCAAGCAGAAGGGCGGCGGTACAGCGCTCTTCGGAAGCCTCGGGATAGAAGACATGCGCCTTCCCGGACGTCAGGTCGAACGTCTGCAAGCGGTCCGGATGTTTGTGAAGAAGATAGCCGAGGTCGGTGGCCGGCCGGTGCGTCGTGGTGATGGTCAGGAGCATGAACTTGATTGAATGATCAGGGTTGACTTCCGTTATACTCTGTTGAGTGAAGGTTGATTGCACTCTATGTAATGCTGTTCGCCGGTCGGCAATTTACTCTATTCGATACGAATGCGGGAATGAGATCGCAGTGTGAGGCCTACGAAATCACAGCGAACCTCTACTTCCCCCGATCCGGAACCCGCACGATCACCGTCTCCTCTCCCCCCTTCAGTTCCAGCAGATAACCGCCGGAGCGGATCGCCTCTTCAAGCTCGAACTCTTCCCTCCCCTCCCCCCGCATCCGTTCCTGCGACGGGAGAAGCGTCGTCACGAAGATACCGTCCGGATCGTACAGGTCGATCGTCAGCAGATCATCTCTCAGAAGTCGGTATTCCACCACCAGCCGGTTGCCCGGAGCCTCCGGGAAGGTGATCCTGACATCCGCGACAAATCCCCGATAGACCTCTCCGGCAACGGCTGCCGGGATCTGCTCCGGAACGGACTCCGCAGTTTCTTTCCGAGCTTCCGTCACGTCCTCGCGGGCCTTTCCCTTGTCGGTCGATGCGATGGAAGGAGATCCGGTCGCAGATCCGTCGGCACGGTAGCGGGCAAGGAACAGACTTCCGAGACGATCCCGCGTTCCGGCAATCACGATGTTTCCGTCCGGCTGAATCAGAACGTCGTATGCCCTGTGCTCGTGATCCCTCTCGTTGTGTCGTCTGACCTTCGGTCCCTCGATCACCTTCCCTCCATCTCCGAAGCTCTCGTCCGGACTGCCGTCGGCATTGTAGCGGAGCAGGGCAAGATCCGTGTTGTCGACGCTCATCGTATAACCGGCGACGACGATCCGGCCATCCTTCTGAAGGGCCAGGGCGTTGGCCGCATCGTAGGCGTTGGTGGCCGGTCCCCTCTTCCAGTTGTAGGTAATGTTCGTGTTGCCGAAATCGGTTGTGACGATCCCTTCGGAACCGAAGGTGCGGTCCGGACTCCCGTTGCTATTGCAGCGGAACAACAGAATATCGTCGTCGAAACCGTTGAACATCCGTCCGGCGGCAAGGATCTTGCCGTCCGGTTGCAAGGCAATGGCATTGAGCGATTGATCGCGGATCATGGACGGGCGGACAATTCCGCCGGAACCGAACGCCGGATCGAGCCTGCCGTTGGTGGTATAGCGGAGGATCAGAGGATCGGTGTAGCCGAACTCCGTCTCCGTGGAACCGGCTACAAGAATTTTGCCGTCCTTCTGAAGGAGGAAGTCGTATCCGACATCGTTCGAGCCGCCGACATCGGTCAGGACCAGACCGTCGGCACCGAACGTGGAATCGAGCATTCCGTTCGGACGGTAACGGAGCAGACCGATGTCGTAGTTGTTTTCCTCTTTGTACGATCTCCAGAGCAGGAGGATCTTGCCGTCGTTCTGCAGGGCGATGTCGTAGACCTCGTTGGAGATGTTCCCGATGTCGGTCGTCACCATACCGTTCAGACCGAACGTCTCATCCGGCTTTCCGTCCGGACGATACTTGAGGATCGCAATATCCTGTCGTTCCGGAAAGGCAGTGTAGGGGACCGGGACGATCCCGGCGGTGAGAATGCTTCCGTCGTCCGGCACGGTCATCGCCCGTACCGTTCCGACCCGGTCCAGATAGCTGTTGTCCAGCACGGTCTCCCCTCCCGTGCCGAACGTCGTGTCGAGCGATCCATCCTTCAGAAATCGCCGCAAAGGGAAGACGAAGGTATTGGCAAACCGGTGGTCCTGACCGACGGCGATGATCTTCTCCCCCTGCATCCGAATCAGGAAGGTCTCACGTTCGGGGATGGTACGGTCGGGATGCCGGTAGAGCGGCGCCGTCACGCCGCCGTCGCCGAACGTGCCGTCAAGTTCACCCGGCTGGGCCGGGACCGGAGCCGGATCGACGGCAAGAAGAAC
>CBFGQN010000321.1:0-5254 GCA_965650895.1 uncultured Ignavibacteria bacterium
GGCCCCTCCGGCTGCGGCAAGACGACGACGCTCAGAATGATCGCCGGACTCGAAACGATCACCGAGGGGGGGATCAGCATCGGCGGACGGATCGTCAACGCCGTCCATCCGAAAGATCGCGACATCGCCATGGTCTTTCAGAACTATGCCCTCTATCCCCACATGACCGTCCGGGAGAATCTGGAGTTCGCCCTGAAAATGCGGAAGACGCCGAAGGAGGAACGAAGCCGGCGCGTGGCCGAGGCGGCCCGGATGCTGGAGCTGGAAGGACTGCTCGACCGCAAGCCGAAACAGCTCTCCGGAGGACAACGCCAGCGTGTGGCTCTGGGCCGGGCCATCGTCAGGGAACCGAAAGTCTTTCTCTTCGATGAACCCCTCTCCAACCTCGACGCAAAACTCCGAACACAAACGCGGGCGGAACTGCAGCGGCTCCACCACGAACTGAAGGCCACCTCGATCTACGTGACCCACGATCAGGTGGAGGCGATGACCATGGCCGATATGATTGTGGTAATGAACGGGGGTGAAGTCCAGCAGATTGCCCCGCCGATGGAGCTCTACGAGCGCCCGACCAACCGCTTCGTTGCCGGATTTATCGGGACGGTCGGAATGAATTTTTTCGAAGGAAGGCTTGTCGAGGAGGGGAACGGATGGCGGTTCGTCGAGGGGGGAGCCGGAGGTGCCCTCTCGCTGCCGCTCGGCAATACGATCCCCGATGAGGCGAAGGGAGCGGCAACGATCGGAGTACGTCCGGAACACTTCATCGTCACCGACACCTCCGATCCTCTCGGATTCGAGGTTGTCGTCAAGGTTGTGGAGACGCTCGGTTCGCAGACCCTCGTCCACTTCCCCTGCCGCTCCGGACTGGCAATCGCCTCGATCCATCCCGACGCCCGCCCTCACTATGGCGAAACGATCCGGCTTCGACTCCTTCCGGAACGCGTCCACTTTTTCGACAACGATGAGAAACGGATCGAGACGGGGAGATAGAAGCCGCATAGATACAGATATATAGTAGTACTATGAATACAACCTGGATTTATACGATAGAGCAGAATCTGGATGGAGAAGAGAACATGCGACGGGATGAGTTGATGGCCGAGGCCTGCACTCTGGACAACCGTCCCCGACTTCGCTTCTACTCCTGGAAGCCCTGGACTCTTTCCCTCGGCTTCAATCAGAAAGATGAACGGATTGATCGTGAAGAACTGGCACGCCGGGGGTATGATCTGGTACGGAGACCGACCGGGGGACGGGCCGTCTTCCATGCCGAGGAAATCACCTACGGCGTGGCGATGCCGGGAGGAGACCGGGGCATCCACGCAACCTATGCGAAGATCAGCGAGGCATTGAAACGGGGATTTGAACTGATGGGGGCTTCCGGCATCGAGTTCAGCAGAAGCAGTCCGGACTTCCGCGAACATTATCGCGATCTCGATTCCGAAGGCTGCTTCAGCGCCTCGGCGTTGAATGAACTGACGTGGGAGGGAAGAAAATTTGTCGGCTCGGCGCAACGTCGCTACGGTTCGGTCCTGTTGCAACACGGCTCCATCCTGCTCGGTCCGGCCCATCTCGATCTGGTCGACTTTCTCGGTCTGCCGACCGAACGGCGCGAACGGATGCGCACATCCCTTGCCGGAAAGACCGTAACACTCTCGGAGATCCTTCAGGCTCCTCTCCCCCCCTTTGAAGAAATTGCCCGCAAACTTCTCGACGGATTTGCCGAAGTCTTCACCGTCGATTCCCTGGTCCGGGATGAACTTCATATCACGACACCAATCGTCAGCAATGCGGAGGCGGAAGCATGAGTCAGGTGAAACGGGTGACCACACGGACTCTTCAGGAGATGAAAGAGCGGGGAGAGCGGATCGCCGCTCTGACCGCCTACGATGCGATCATGGGAAACCTGTTCGATCACGCCGGGATCGATGTGATTCTGGTCGGCGATTCGGTTGCCAACGTGGTGCAGGGTCACGAGACGACGCTGCCGGTGACGCTCGATGAGATCATCTATCATACCAAAGCGGTGACGCGGGGGGTGGAGCGGGCCATGGTGGTTGCCGACCTCCCCTTCATGAGCTTCCAGATCAGTGCCGACGATGCCTTCCGCAACGCCGGACGGATCATGAAGGAGACTCTGGCCGGAGCGATAAAACTGGAAGGAGGGAAGGAAAACCTTGAAGCGGTTCGCAGAATGACGGCCGCAGGTATTCCGGTGATGGGCCATCTGGGACTGCAACCCCAGTCGATTCATCTCTACGGCGGCTACCGTCCGCGGGGAAAAGAGGATGAGGAGGCGGAGAAGATCATGGCCGACGCCGCAGCCCTTCAGGAGGCGGGGGCATTCTGCATCGTTCTGGAGAAGATTCCGGCAACGCTGGCCCGCCAGGTCACCGAATCGTTGACGATTCCGACGATCGGGATCGGGGCCGGAGCCGGATGCGACGGGCAAATCCTGGTCTACGCCGACATGCTCGGCCTGACCATCGACTTTCACCCCCGCTTCGTCCGCCGCTACGAATCCTTTGCCGAACGTGCTCTGAGTGCGGCCCGCAACTATGCGGCAGATGTACGGGAAGGAACGTTTCCGAACGAGGACGAAAGCTATTGATGGTCCCCTCGTTCAGGAGGATAAAGGAACCATCAGTTTTTTTCGGATCGACAATATTCCCTTCTTCGTAACGCTATGGCACGAAAGTTGAGGAAGTGAAAAAAAGGGAGAGAGAAATGCCTTACTTCTCTTTCGCCGATGTTCTACATTCGAACATTTCACATTCCGAACAATACGACTTTCGTGAGAACAGGAATTATCCATAGCGCGGCAGGGGTGATCGTCAGCCTTGCAACATTGTTGATGACACTGCTGGTGGTCGCCTGCGATTCCGGTCCGTCGGATCCGGGAGACGTTCTCTTTCCGGATACCGGCGTCAGCTACCGGCGCCATGTGCAGCCCCTGTTCGACGTCGGCTGCAACTTCAGCGGCTGCCACAACAACATCGACCGGGCCGGCAACCTGAGTCTTGACTCCTACTTCGACGTGATCAACCGTCCCGGGGTCGTCGTGCCGGGAGATTCCACCCACAGTCTGCTGGTCCAGGTGGTCCGCGAACGCCAGCCCCACACATTCGACATCTCCTCGATCATCACCAGCGATCAGGCCCGCGGCATCGCCGTCTGGGTACAGGAAGGGGCAAGCAATAATTAGCGAAGGGGACAGGCACCCCATTCTGTGCTTGTCCCCCTTCGTTTCATTCGCGTATTTTCCCCAGTCCCTCTCCTTTCACAACACCGTTGTAAAGACCGTTGTAAAGCGCACAATGAACGCAGCAGATCGCCTCCGTTTCCTCCCCCTCTTCCGCCACATCTTCTCTTTGCCGATGCTCCTGATCCTTGCCGGCCAGGGTTGCGGGGAGTCGACTCCGCCAACCTCCGAAGAACCCGGAATCGATCTTCTGGAAGGCGAACGGATCAACCGGTTCTACACCAACGAGGAGATTCGCTACTTTCTGGAGATCGCCATCGGGGATACGAGTGCCGGTGCGATCTTCTCGAACTTGTCCTGGATTCGGAAGTGGACCTCCGACGTCAGGATCGACACGCAGGGGGAGATGACGACCGAAGACAGTCTGATCCTGCGGGAGACCGTGGAAGAGTTGAACACATTGATCTCCCCGATCTCCATCACACTTGACGAGCACCTGCCGACACTGAACATCCGATTCTTTAACAGCGGAAACGATGAGGGGTTATGGTACCTGTCGTTCAACTGGAACTCCGACTACTCCTTTCATAACCTCACGCTGGAGATCTACGCTCCCCCCGGCTCTCTCTCCCGCACGTATGCCGTCCGCGGGGGAGTGGCGGCGGCCATGGGACTCTACCACCGATCTCTCCGATATTCGCACAGCATCTTCTACGACGGACCGCACAGCAACTACGACTATGCTTCAATCGACCGGACAATCATCCGGATTCTCTACTCGCCGGAGGTGCTCCCCGGCAAGGGATGGGAGGAGACTATTCTTGCGCTGAAGAACCGATAGCTCTGCCGACTGCACCCCTTAATCCTCCCTGACTACAACAAGAAGCAGCGTTCGGGACCGGGCGAACGTTCCGGATTCCTCTTCGGACAGAGGCAAATCCCGCAACAGGTCCACTCCGGTTGATCCGAGCTCCAGCTCCATCCCATGCTCCGCCAGGGCATGCTGCAGCAACCGGACAGCGGAAGAATCCTTCTCTGTTTCAGAAGATGTGGAGACCAGACGGACCGACTCCAACTGTGCATACGTACCGTTAAGTTCTTCAATCAGCGAAGAGAGCTTGTCCGAAACGGTTCCATTTCCGTCAACCGGAAGCGTCATCAGCCATTCCTGCGTACCGTTGAGCGTGTCGATCCGGTACAACACCGACCGGTACGTCCGTTCCATCACCAGAGGCATTTCGGCCCGCACGGTCCGGATCCTTCCGGTTGAATCCTCGAGAATCAACTCAGCAGAGAGAGGCTTTGATTCCGGTTCCGCACCCGCACCGATCGCCTGCCAGTCCTGCCGTACCGTTCCATCGGTCCCATCGCTTGCAGAGCGGACGATCACCGAATCGCCATACTTCAGCATCACTTCCCACCGGAGCAATCCGGCATCGGCCTGGTAGGCCGGATCGACCTGCACCAACGGGGGAACGACAAACCGATCCACACGCCGGATCACATCCGGTCCGCTGCGCAGATCGATCCTCTTCACCTCCTCCACCAGCAGTGTTGCCCGGTCGATGCGCCTCCCTTCAGCATCGAGCGCATAGAGATCAATCTCTCCGCTCAACCGACTCCGTTGCGGCGGCAGGGTGATCTGCACCGAGGAGGAATCGGAAGGAAGCTCCGGTCTGACAGCGACCGGCGGCGGAGGGACATCGGGCATCGGTTCCGTTTCCCGGTCCTCCCGATGTTCATCGAAGGACTTCAAACGGAGACCTCCCCCCGCCCCCAGACTCCACCCTCGCGGCATTTCATCCGGGAAGGGTGAGAGGAGCGTGTAGAGGAAATCGAGGCCGATGGAGAGATCCATCTTCCGGCTCAGCCGGAAACCCTGCCGGAGCGAAGCGCGAAGATCCAGATGAAACGGAGCGGAAGAGAGCGTTTGGGCGAACGCCACCGAACGACTCCGCTCTCCGTCCGCAAACGTGAAGTCTTCGTTATCGATCAGTTCCTCCCGCTGTTCGGCGGTATGACCGAAGACGAATCCCGATGAAAAGCCGAATC
>CBFGQN010000322.1:0-5254 GCA_965650895.1 uncultured Ignavibacteria bacterium
GACCGGATTCATGCTTTTACTGTGGCCCGCCGGGGTTCTGAAGCTGGGCCTGCTGAAATCCTATGCTCTGCAAGCCTATATCGCCCTGTTCCGGCTCGACTCGCACGTCGACGGATTTCTGACGTTCCGGGATATGATCGAATGGAAGTGGACCAGTTCGCCGATCGAGTTGCTGTTGCTTGTCGGGATCATTGCCGGCATCATCTGGGGATGGCAGAAACTGCTGAGGCGGGGGAGTCTCTTCGTCTCGCTCGGTGTGGTCCTTGCGATTGCGTATACCCAGCTTAATCCGGCACTGGTTCTGCGCTGGTATCTCTTCCCGGTCTTCTGTCTGGCCTTCACCTTCTATTTGCATGTCCTTTCGGAGCGGGCCGGGATCGGAGCGAATCGGCAGACGGTGATCGCGTTGCTGACCGCCTGTCTCCTCTTCACACTCGCACAGTTCGAGATTCGCCTCCCATCCTATACGAAGGCCCGTGAAGTCCGCCAGGCGGTTCTGACCGCAGCGCGGGGAGATGTCGACGCTCCGGTCATCGCCATTCAGGGGATGGCTCCCCCTCTCGGAGCCTATTTCCCCGAGCGGGAGGTGCGGGGGTTTCATCCGGAAGATTTCAGGCGTGACGATATGCGTGACAGCCTGAACCTCTGGAAACGGGATCACATCCTTGTCCTTCCGGCTGACGTGAAGCTGGAGGCAAAGGAGAGTGGGCGTGTCGAGGATCTGATCATCTACACCCCCGAATAATTCCGGGGACAGCTATCCTTTGTGATTTCTTTGTGCCCTTTGTGACTTTGTGGTAACTCAACACAAAGACATCCGCCGCGGCGGAGACACAAAGAAGCCACGAAGTGTGTATCGTCCGGTTCACTCGCCAATCGAAAATCCTCAATCGAACTTCCTCGTTCTCTCCTGACATCCCCTTGTCACTCCCAATTCATAACTTCCCGTCATGGACTTCAAGATCGTTTCAGAATTCGAGCCGACCGGCGATCAGCCGGAGGCGATCCGACAGCTTGTCGAAGGTGTTGAACGGAACGACCGGTTCCAGACGCTCCTTGGCGTCACCGGGTCGGGCAAGACGTTCAGCATGGCCCACGTGGTGCAGAAGCTTCAGCGGCCGACGCTGGTGATCAGTCACAACAAGACGCTGGCCGCCCAGCTCTACGGAGAGTTCAAGAGTTTCTTTCCGGAGAATGCGGTCGAGTTCTTCATCAGCTACTACGACTATTACCAGCCGGAGGCGTACATCCCCTCGACCGATACGTTCATCGAGAAGGATTTCAACATCAACGACGAAATCGACCGGCTCCGGCTGAAGGCGACCAGTGCGTTGCTGGACGGACGGCGGGACGTGTTGATCGTCGCCTCGGTCTCCTGCATCTACGGCATCGGATCGAAGGAGGCATACGGGGCACTGCTTCTGCAGTTGAGGAAGGGGCAGCGGATCGAACGGAACGACCTGCTCTACAAACTGAGTGATATCCACTACTCCCGAAACGACGTCGATTTCTTCCGCGGCAACTTCCGCGTTCGCGGCGATGTGGTGGAGGTGATCCCGGCATACGAGGATGAGGAGGGGATCCGGATCGAGATGTTCGGCGACGAGATCGAGCGGCTCAGCAAAATCGACCGACTGACCGGACGGGTGATCGAGGAGTTGAACTCGGTGATTATCTACCCGGCCAAGCATTTCGTTACCACCAGACCGGAACTGAACCGGGCGATAGGGGAGATTCGGGAGGAGCTTGCCGAACGGTTGAAGGAGTTGCGGGGTCAGGACAAACTGCTGGAGGCGCAGCGGCTGGAGCAGCGGACGTTGTTCGACATTGAAATGATGAAGGAACTCGGATACTGTTCCGGTATCGAGAACTACTCCCGAATCCTGGCAAATCGGTCTCCCGGGGAACCGCCGGCGACGTTGATCGATTACTTCCCGGATGATTTCCTGACGATCATCGACGAGAGTCACGTGACGCTTCCGCAGATTCGGGGGATGCACAACGGCGATCGCGCCCGGAAGCTGACCCTTGTCGAACACGGATTCCGTCTGCCGTCGGCGCTGGACAACCGACCATTGAAGTTCGATGAGTTCATGCAGAGGATCGGGCAGGCCATCTTTGTGAGTGCTACTCCGGCCGACGCCGAACTGGAGCTCTCCGGTGGCGTTATCGTCGAGCAGATCATCCGTCCGACCGGACTGCTGGACCCGGTGATCCAGATTCGTCCGGTCAAGAACCAGATCGACGACCTGATCGCCGAGATACGGGACCGGGTCGGGAGGCCGGAAGGGGAGAAGGAGCGGGTGCTGGTGACGACGCTGACAAAGCGGATGGCCGAGGACCTGGCCGAGTATCTGATCGACCTGAACATCAGGACGCAGTACATCCACTCGGAAATCGACGCGCTGGAGCGTGTGGAGATCCTGCGCGATCTCCGTCTCGGCGAGTACGACGTGCTGATCGGCGTCAACCTGCTGCGCGAAGGGCTGGACCTTCCGGAGGTCTCGCTGGTGGCGATCTTGGATGCCGACCAGGAGGGGTTCCTCCGGAGCGAACGTTCGCTGATGCAGACGGCGGGACGGACCGCCCGGCACGAGCGGGGGATGGTGATCATGTATGCCGACAAAATCACCGATTCGATGCGAGCGGTGATCGAGGAGAGCGGGAGACGGCGGGAGATGCAGATCGAGTACAACCGTGAGCATGACATCACGCCGAGAACCGTCCGGAAATCCCGCGAGAGAATCATGGAATCGACGGCGATTGCCGATGTGAAGGCAAGTCGTGATCGCAAGCGGGCCGACGCAGAACGGAAGTCGACGCTGTCGCTTGTCGAGGAGCCGATGTTCCGGTACATGACCGATGACCAGAAGCGTGACCTGATCGGGACGCTGCGGGAGCAGATGAAAGAGGCGGCGAAGAATCTGGAGTTCGAGAAGGCGGCGGAGATTCGCGACGAGATCGGCAGACTGGAGGAGACGCTGGGGGGGGCGTAGCCGGAGCGATCCGTGCTTCCCGATGTGGCGGGGATGGGGTGGGGTAGTGAGGTGTTGGGGTGAGATTTGAGCATTCAGCTATCAGCGGTGAGCTTTGAGCGTTCAGCTATCAGGGGTGAGATTTGAGCATTCAGCTATCAGCGGTGAGCTTTGAGTGTTCAGCTATCAGCCTTGAGCTTTGAGGAAGCAACAGCCGGTAAGGTCAGGCGACGGCATTCTTTGCGGGCTGACAAACATGATGACGGAGTGAAACGGGAAAGATGAATGGAAACAGGGGTATACTCTACATCCTCGTCGGCCCGAAGGGGAGCGGCAAGACGTATATCGGCGGATTGATCGAACGTTCGCTCGGCATTCCCTTCTTCAGGGTGGAGCCGGTTTTCAAGGGACTGCGCCGCCAGAGGGAGATCACCGACGCGGAGTATATCCGCGAAGGGTTTGCCGTCGTCGAGGAGAAGCTCCGAGAGATGTTCCGGAATGCGCGGGAGGTGGTGATCGAGACGACCGGTACCGCCGAGGAATTCCGCAGGATGATCGGGCGGATGGAGGATGTCTGCACGACGGTCTCCATCCGCCTCGACGTTCCGCCCGATCTCTGCCTGCAACGGGTCCGCTCGCGTGATGCCTCGGCACATATCCCGGTTTCCGACGAACAGGTGGAGTGGATCAACCGCCTGGCCGCCGCTGTTCAATGGGATGCGCAACTGGTGCTGAAGAATGTGGAGATAAGCGATGAGGACATCCTCTCCGCGTTCGGCTCCATCCGTCCCGACGCTCCGTCACCACACCGCAACCCTTCGTAGCTCTTCCGGCGGCTCGAACCGGATGTTCCTGTGAGCGGCCCTTGAATCAGTCGGCTGGAGAGGATCCGACAACGCCCCATTGCGTCCGATGCAGTCTCCCTGACGTCCCGCAAAACCTCTGAAAATCCACGGTTTCAAGACTCGTGGCCGGCTTCCGCTCCAACCGTGGCCGGGATTTTTCTCAATCGCCGAACTTTTCCTCGAATGGTGGTCGCCCGTTACGGCCGCCGTTTCCACACGCTGCTACATTGTATCCCGGTCGCGAAATGCGGCCGATCCGATTGAGTACGGAATGCTTCCACAATAACATAAACGGGATACAATGATGAAGCACAGACTGATTTCTTTCTCCCTTTTGCTGATCGTAGCGGCGGTGACCACCACTGCTCAGCCGGTGCCGAATATGCCGTCGGACGGGGCGACCGACCAGCCGATCGACGTTACGCTCGGCTGGCGGCCACTCTCGGCCGTGGTTGCCTATGAAGTGGAATACGGGACCGATCCGGCATTCGAGGATGTCGAGGGGATCGTGACCGAGGAGTCGGAGACCGTGGCGGCCAATCTGCTCTACTCCACGCTGTACATCTGGCGTGTGCGCGGACTCGATATAGAGGGCAACCCGGCTACCGACTGGTCGGCCGTCCGGACATTCACGACGAAACCGGATCGGGGGATACCGCAGCCGGTCTCGCCGACCGACGGGGCAACCGATCAGCCGACGATCGTCTCTCTGGTCTGGAGTTCGGTCGAGGGGGGAAGCCAGTATGAAGTGGAATATGCCTACGATCCCGATTTCCTCGGGGGAGTCAGGGTTCCGACTTCGGGGACTGCCTACACGCTGTCCGGTCTGGACTTCGAGCAGACGATCTTCTGGCGCGTCAGGTCGACTGCCGTCGGCGCAGGGCCGGGAGAATGGTCCCGCTACGTCTCGTTTACGACCGCCTACCGCAAGCCTGACCCTCTGGCCGTACCCCGTCTGTCGGCACCTGCGAACGGATCGGGAGGACATGGAAGCCTGGTGGAGCTGAAGTGGGGGGATGTCTCCGGGGAAGGAGTCCGTTACCACGTGGAGGTGGCGACCGATGCCGCATTCGATTCGCTCCGCTACACCTTCGGCGATCTCGATTCTCTGTCGGTGCAACCGGATGCTCTGGATCAGGGGAGAACCTACTTCTGGCGGGCGAAAGCCTACAACGACGAGACCGAAAGCTCCTGGACGGATGTCTGGAGTTTCTCCACCGCAGCCGATACCACAGTCGGACTGTTTGCCCCCGAACTGCTGACGCCGATCGATAACGCTCAGCAGCTTCCGGTAGACCTTCTTCTGACCTGGGACAGTGTCGAAGGGGCGATCTTCTACGAGGTTGTGCTTGGACGGGATGAGACGTTCGGCCAGATCGACACGCTCCTGACGGTCGATTCGACGGCGGTCGGGATTTCCGGACTTCTTGCCGA
>CBFGQN010000323.1:0-5252 GCA_965650895.1 uncultured Ignavibacteria bacterium
GTCCCGATCTTCGTCCACGACTCCGTCGACTTCATCCTCACCGGCACGAAGGTTCCGCTGCAGCCGGGCGACCTCTGGTACATGCGTCTGAGCGATCCCCACTCGGTGCACAACAACGGACAGACCGAGCGGATTCAGCTCAGCATCGACGTGGTGGTGAATGCGTGGGTGGAAGAGATGATTATCAACGGAGAGAAGCCGTGAGGACTGCTGCAAATCAGCAGGGGCCCCGGCCGGGTCGTTAGCGGGCTGAAGAGTCCCGGTCTGTTTTGCGGAATCTTGCTCTCCGTGGTAATGTGGGAGCAACGAGCACGGCAACAGGTTGCTGCGCCGGTGTGTTTCGAAGGGAACGGACTTGCGAGTCTCAGCGAAGCGGAACGGTATCACATCGTACGTTTACGACAGCTTCTCGGCTACGTACTTGCTTGGGAAGTCTGTTCCGCATGGGCGGATATCACCTGCTCCGGTGTATTTTGTCATGGAGTTTGTCGACCCTTAATCTGTCGGCAGTATCATACAATCACAACACAAAACCCTTTCCATGAGATTCTCATCAGTCCTTGTCGGTTCTGCTCTGCACGTTCTCCTTCTCCTCTTTGTATCCCCGACGCTGAGTGCCCAGAATCCTGACCCCTCGCTCCGGCTCCGGGAAGGAGCGGACTCGACGACAGGAGGAGCGCCTTCGGTGATGATCCGGCGGTTGACAAAAGAGGATTGGTTTGACAAACATCGCCATGTCCTGACAATCGATCCAATCAAGTTTGCTTACCACATCAATCTCGCGTATTACTACACGCTGAACCACTATCTCTCGGTTGGAGGAGGAGTCGATTTTACTCCCGGGCTTCTGGGAGACAACTCATACTATTCGGGAGTCGGAGGTCGTATCGACGGAAGGGTCTTCCCGGGAGGGAACGCACCCGACGGATTCTATTTCCGTACTGCTGCCACTCTGTTTTCCGGCACGGAAGTACTGGGTGTAGATGCGTCCAAGGATGAAGCGGAGAAATTTACAATGACAACAGTGCAGTTGGATATCGGGTGGAGAGCCATCTATGACCGGGTCGCCTACGATTTTATGATCGGATACGAGCGATTCCTCTCAAAAGCCGACATCCTCCCAACATCCGAGTCCATGTTCGAGCCCACGTTCTTATCACTATCCTCTGATGCCGACAATATGATTCATTGTACTATAGGCATAGGCTACAGCTTCTGATCGAATTCACTCCTCATGCCCTTAACCACGCATCACACACACTATGTATAGCAAACTCATTATACTTCTGCTTGGACTCACTTCAGTCTTTACCGGTTGCGTTGTCAATTCTACTCAGTACTACAAGCTGGATTACCAGACTCCGGACCGGATACGACTTGAGGACGTTGATTATCAAGCGCTCCGTTCAACCTACGACGGTGAGGACGGAGTTTACCTGTCCCGGGAGTATGTGATTGAGATCGCGAGCCGCCATGACTATGTGGGAGGAGGACTTACTCCAACAGTGTATGAGATATCTGCAATGCGCTATCTCGTCTTCGATCCGGATGCCGAATGGCTTGGAACATTCAATCTTGAACTGGAGGAAGGAAAGAAGCTGAACAGTGTATACATCTCCGTGATTTCCCCGGATGGTACAGTGCAGCAATTCAGCAAGAACGACTTACGGGAAGAGGTGGACAGCAAAGGTAATCGGCGCTATCAGCTTGCCTATCCCGGAATTGTTGAAGGGAGCCTGGTAGACGAGGGATACGAAATTGTGTATGATGGCTATGACCTTCGTGAATTCTACCATCAGGTTCCTCTGCAGTATTCCATCCCGTGCGAAGATCTCAGTGTGCGTTATATCTATAACAATAATATGTGGTCCGTAGAGTTGCGGGGTTGGAATAACTCTCTTGGTACATACCGTAAGATTATAGAGGAGGAGAATGCCATCACGATTGCTGCATTTGAGGCCGAAAATCTCCCTGCCTACCATCAGGAACCGTACAGTCCCTACTACCGCGAGCGAGTAGCCCACCTTGAGGGGATGATTGCCACGTATCTGGGAGGGGCCGACAATTGGTCGGAGTTTGCCGAAGGAGGATATGAGTTCTTTATTGAGAACAATACTCCACGTACATCATACCTTGTGAATCTACTGGATGAGATTGTGGATCGAAGCGCTCCTGATGCAGAGAGGGTGAAGAAGATCATGAATTGGATGTACTTAAACTTCACGATTCTGCCGGCAGATGATAAACGGGCAAGTTACGGCAATATCCATAATGCCATCAAGAAACGGGAGGGAGGGCTTCCCAGAGCCGTTGCATTGACCTATCATCTGCTGAAGGAGGCCGGTTTTGAGCCTTCTTTCCTTCTGGCTCATTCCATAGAGGATGTCCCTTACACTGAAGGATTTGTCTATCCGGGTACCTTCCCGAATCCAGCCCTGCGTGTTACTACCGGTGATACCAGCTACTACCTCGTTCCCTACATCAAGAATTATCCTGTAAGTCACATCCCCTTCCCCTTTGAAGGACAACCGACCTTGCGTGTCGTCAATGGGGGATTCATTGGTGTGGATACGATTCCGGTAAATATCAGTTCGGATACCCGAATCGAATCAGAGTTCGATGTTAATATCGACGAAGAGGGAAAGATGAAGGTCAAGGAAACGCGGTTGCTCTATGGAGATGCAGGGTTCGGATTGCGAAGGGCCTTGGAAGATGCGGATGAGGAAGAGAAGACAGAGGCGATGAAAGAACTGATCGTATACGAAGCCGGAGAATATACGTTCAATACATATGAGCTTGAAAACCAGGATGATTACAACAAGCCTCTTGTTATTCGCCTTGACTACACCGTCGATGATCTGGTGACGATTACTCCGGAGGAAGTGATCCTTCAGACTGAAGGACTGTTTGCCCCTTCCCTGACCGGTAAGAGAAAGGTCAAGGTTGAGGAGAGGGAAAATGCAATCAAGATCTATAGTAATGAAGAATTCGTCAAGAAGATCAATATGGAGGTTCCGTCAAACTGGGTTGTGCAGGAGTTGCCTGAGGATCGCGAAGTCAAGACAAGTCTGGGGGAACTTGCCGTGACGTACTCTTCTGCTCCCGGCAAGCTCAGCGTGGAATACCATCGCCGGTTGCATCGAGCCGAGCGTCCGGCTTCCGATTATCCCGAGCTCCTTCCTCTGATCAGCACCCGTTCAGAGCTGACGTTGCCGACGTTGATTTTTTCAGTGAGGTGAGGGGAGAAGGCAAGGTGCGATGATTGTTCGATGTTGGTTGTTCTCCTGTGGGAGAGGGGACTCCTTATCATACATATCCTTTTCCCTCCGAAAGGCTCCCGAAAAGAAACCGCCTCCCGGAGTGCTTTGATAAAAAAAAGGGTCGGAAATCTCTTTCCCGACCCTCTCCAAATTCTTCTTGCCGTCTCCCCGCATCGTTGAGACCGGCCTGCGCGACCGGCGCTATGGTCTGAGGACCATCACGTTGAACGTGTCGCTTGCCGGATCGACGGCCGCGCCACTCTGGTTGTAGAGCCGGACGGTGACGGTATCGGCGGCGGAGACCCATCCCTGATACCAGACGGTACCGGCCGGTTGGGCTCCGTTCGGAATGCCGAGGACCACCATGTCGCCGACGGCGGCGCCGGTGACGGTGAGCGTCAGATCGCTGCTTGCACCGTCGTTGGTTGACGGGAAGTCCAGAGCGGAGCTCCCCGTGCCGCTGTTCCGCCAGGTCATCGCACCGGTGTTATCGGTCTGCATGATGCCGTTCCCCATACTTGAGGACGTCCCTGCCGAAGCCGGAAGAGAGGTCGGCAACGTATAGGTAATCTGTCCGGTCTGTGTTCCGGTCTTGAAGATCGATGTGTTGGTCGTCGTGCTGCCGATTCTGAGTTCGTTCGTCAGTCGGACATTTCCTACGACGTAGAGATGATTCGCGCTTCCGGCACTTGAGCCCAGAACCCTGAGTTGCTCAAGATCAGCCCCGGACCCGATCCGACTGCCGCTTCCCATAACTCGCATATCACCCCCTACCGTCAGATCGCCGTTGACGACAAGGTTTCCGTTGATGGTGACGTTCTCGGTCACGTTCATGTAGATGGTTCTGCCGACCACTGCGATGTCCTGGCTCCCCATCTGCAAGCCGGCGCTTCCGGTGCTGGAGAGGGTAATCGTCGGGCCGTTCATCACCACGTCACCGTAGACCTCCAGGCCGTTGCTTGAGCCGGGAGTTGCGCTGTTGCCGATCCGGACCAGATCACCCGACGGGTTCAACCGGAGCGTCTCGTTGGAATTCGGCGTCTCGATTTCGCTCAGGTTAATGGAGCCGGACGTCGAGAGAACGAATTCACCGCCGGAAGGTCCCGGATCAGGGATCGTCAGCGTCCGATCTCCGGGAAGATCTGCGGGAGTACTGATGATCAGCGAGTTGGTTGTCCCTCCTCCTCCGTTATCATCAAGGACAAGTCGCCCTGTATGAAAATCGCGACTCTGGGACATCAAGGGAGTTGCCGGCACCACAGCGATCAAAAGACTGAAAAAAATACGGAACAGCATAGTCGTGGCTCTTGTGGTTATGGTCCTTGGTTGGCATACTCATGAGTTACAGAAGGGCTCTGCCTCATTGACAAGCCTCAAAGATAGGGAAAACCGATGATGCGACAATTGAGACGGAACGTGCTGCGGTACCGGGGGCCCCTTTTTTGGATAATGCCCGGTTCGCCCTTATGTTTATCCGGAGTGTCCGGAGGGGATCAGGTCAGCCTGATTCCGTCGTACCGGACCGTCGGGGTAAGCTCTCTATGATATATTCTTATTGATGGTTCTCTTTCCACAGCGTGGCCGGCATCCCTCCGATTCGTTTTTTATGAGATCATCGTACGCCGGTTTGCACGGAGTCTGTCGTCCGTTCTTCCTTCTCTGTCTGATTCTCCTTCCCTGTTTCGGGCTTCACGCGGCAACCGATACGACGGTTGTGACGTTCATCCATGCCCCAGTAGATATTATGAACCGAACGGCCACGGGACGATTTGCCTTCCCGACGTCAAACAGTCGGTACCGGCAGATCCTGATGATCTATTCGCTGGAATGTTCGGCACAAGGGTGTGATCCCTGGGATCGGGTCTCGACAATCGCGGTCCGTCGCCCTTCGGCGGAACCCGGAAGCGATGCGGAAGAGGTGACGGAGATCGGACGCCTGATCACTCCGCCCGACAGGGGAGGACGGTGGGTGATCGACGTGACCGATTACCG
>CBFGQN010000324.1:0-5251 GCA_965650895.1 uncultured Ignavibacteria bacterium
CTCCACATCACCGCATTCCTCATGCAGTTCCACTCCCTGTATCTCACAAATCCGGCGCAACGCCCGCAGAAGGGACCGGTTATCGACCTGATGGTCGTTTGCGGAGAAAAAGCCCTCCGACACGCTTGGTGAAAGGGAGGGTTCCAGTCGCCGGCACTCATAGCCGCTCAGATGTTCGGCTGAGAGTCCCAGTTCCCTCTGCTCATCGTGCAGATGCCGGATCATTCCGATATGGTCCCGCTCGACGGCCACGACCAGCGTCCCCTCGCGCCGGTAGTCGATGGAGATACCCGATTCGTCCTCGATCCGACCGGCATAATCTTCCCAGAACCGGAGCGATTCCCGTCCGAACTCCACGATCTCCCTCTCCTCAAGTCTGGCCTCGACCAGCGGGGCCAGCATACCGGCCGCAGCGGCACTTGTTCCGGCACCGATCTCCCCCCGGTCCAGCAGCAGGACATTTCCTCCGCGAGAGGCCAGAGCGCGGGCCACCGTCAATCCGGCAATTCCCCCTCCGATGACACATATATCAGGATCGGCAACAGGCATTTTTTTCCGTATGTTGGACGTGACCTTTCGGCAGTTTGAAGGTTCTTCTGTGGTGTCTTTCCCTTCGACACTGCACCATAGTTCCGAATATAGCCTCTGACGGGGCGCATCCCGTTAACTGTCTGTGTTCGGCACGCTTCGTTTCGATTATCCGTCATCGGGGATAAATTCCCGACAAAATCTATTCGGAGCCTTCGGCATCCCGGTCAACACTCTTGAAAGAAACTCAAAACAGGCAACGATCACTATGAATTCTCGTTATCCCGTCTCCCGACTTTTTTCCCTTCTTCTGCTCCCTTTCCTCTTTACCGCAGTGGGAAATTCCACCTCTTCGGCCCAGACTCCGGATCCGGAAAAAACCGCCGTTGCAGTCGACGAAGGGACGACCGTCAAAGGGCTGATCCGGGTAAAGATCAAGCGTGATCGATTCTTCGAGACCATCGGTCCGGAGTTTTTCGGCACCACCGGCCGGCTCCTCGGTGTGTCAAACGTTCGTCCCTGGCTGAACCGGGATCTGCTTCGCTACGCCGACAAAAGCTCCGCTCTTTACAAAAGCAACGGGAGGAGCTACGAATCCTGGGGGAACTCCCTTTCCCGCATCATGGTAATCGAGTACACCGCCGACGTCTCCCCGGCAACCGCCGCCCTTCACATCGCCGAACTTACCGACGTGGAATATGCCGAACCGGTCTGGGAACGTCGTCTGTGCTACACGCCGAACGACCCGGACGTACAGACCGGTAAGTTGTGGCATCTGGCGCAGATCAAGGCATATCAGGCGTGGGACATCCGCAAGGGGGACAGCACGATCCTCATCGGCATCACCGACACCGGGATTGAGCCGGACCACCGGGATCTGCGACAGGCGATCTGGTACAATCCGGGAGAGGCCGGAGAGAAGCGGAACAACGGCATCGACGATGACGGAAACGGACTGATCGACGACTGGCGCGGATACGACTTTGCCGGTGCCGACGGAAACAGTCCGGATAACGATCCCGACCCGGTTGTCGACTGGCACGGAACGCACGTGGCCGGAATCGCCGGCGCCACCGGCGACAACGACATCGGCGTCGCAGGGGTGGCCTACGGCGTCAAGCTGATGTCGATCAAGATCGCCGAGGACGGAGCCGACCCTCCGTTGCCGGGAGGTTTCGACGGCATCTTGTACGGGGCGTCGATGGGGGCGCGGGTCATCAACTGCAGTTGGGGGGGGACCGGCAAATCGATTGCCGAGCAGGAAGTGATCACCGCCGTCACGAAAAATCTCGGCGTTCTGGTGGTGGCCGCCGCCGGGAACAACAACAAGGAGCAACTTTTCTATCCGGCCTCCTATCGTCACGTCATCTCGGTGGCCGGGACAAAGCAGGACGACGGGAAGTGGAGCGGCAGCAACTATCAGTACCGGGTGGATCTGAGCGCTCCCGGCAACGCGATCAGATCGACGGTTTTCAACGACGGCTACGGCGACACCGGCGGCACATCGATGGCCACGCCGATGGTCTCCGCCGGTGCGGCCCTGCTTCTGCTGGCCGATCCTCTGCTCTCCCCTGAAGAGGTGGGAGAGATTCTCCGGGCAACCACCGATCCCCTTAGTCCCCTGGTAATCGCCGGCTACGAAAACAAACTGGGAACCGGACGCCTGAATCTGCAGAAGGCGTTAACGCAACGCGCGTCGATTGCCTCGGCACGAATGGTAAGCTATACCGCGGATGACGGAAACAGCGACGGCATCATCGATCCGGGAGAGACGGTTGTGCTGCGGGGGGTCGTCAGGAATATTCTGGCCGATGCCGACAACGTCAGTCTCACAGTTGAATCGGTCTTCCCCTTCTATCCGATTGAAGGAACCACCGTCGATTTCGGAGTCATGTCCTCCGGACAACAGATGACGACGCCGGGAGATAAACTGAGAATACAAATTCCCCCCACGGCCGCTCCGGACACCCGGCTTCGGCTGAAAGTCACGGTCACCACCGAGGACAGATCGAACGTCGAGTTTGTGGAACTGATCGTCTTCCCCACGTGGCAGACAACATCGCTGAACAGCATCACCTCCACATTCAACAGCGTCGGGAACATCGCATACAACGGCACGAACCGGAACGAGGGGGAAGGGTTTTATTTCGGTTCGAAGGGGAGTCTTCTGTGGCATGCCGGGCTGATGATGGGAACGGAAGCAAGGCTGCTTAACGACGTTGTCCGCAAGGGAGCGTCCGACCTCGGAACCGATGAGAACTTCGTTTTGATCACCCCCTACCGATTGACCCGTGACGATGCAAACACGGTCGAAACCGGCGAGGCGGTATTCCGCGATGAGGGTCATCAATATCAGGTCACAATGACGACCAAGGAGTTCAGGGACGAGAACTACGTGCTGGTCTTCTACAAGATCAAAAACATGAAGCCGACGCGGATCGACAATCTCTTCTGCGGTCTCTATCTGGACTGGGATCTGACCTCGCTCGGAACCGGCGACCATGCAAGCTGGGATCCGACACGGCGGATGGGATTCGTCCGGAACCTCCCCGATCCGGACAACACGCCGGTCGCCGGAGCCGCCCTGCTGAGTCCGCAGCAGCCGAACTACTACGCCGCCAACAGTCGCGGCGACGACAACTATATCCTGACGGACTTCAACGACACGCGGAAGTGGAACATGCTCTCGAACGGCGTCTCCCGCGAAAACACCCCGACTGTCGGTCTGGTCGACGCCAGCATGACGATCGGCGGCGGGCCGGTCTCTATAGAGCCGGACGAAACCGTCACAGTCGCCTTCGCTCTGATGGCCGCAAATGACATCTCAGAACTTCAGGCAACGGCCGACGCTGCGAAGGAGCAGTACGATCAGATTTCAAGCGTCCCGGTCATCGCCGGAGAGGCAACCGGCATCAATCTCGCGGTCTCCCCCACTCCATTCCGCGACGGGACCACGATCTTCCTGAACCTTGAGGGCTCCGAACGCCTCAGCATCGAAATCTTCAACCTCAGCGGAGAGCGGATCGCAACGCTCCATGACGGAATACTCGGAGCCGGAGAACAACTGTTCAGGTTCGAAGCGAAAGAACCGGCATCGGGAATGTATGTGGTCAGGGTCGCAGGTGAAAAGGGAGTCGTGGAAAAGAAGATGCTGCTGGTGCGGTAGGGGCTGGTTTCGCCACCGCGAACCTTCGGCTTCAGCGTGCATCGGGTATGGTAGACACACGTCTTCAGCGTGCGTCGAGGCTCCGGAGAGAACACTCCTCCTCCGAACTCACCGGGAGATTCTCCCCCGCTCCGTCTTCGGCTCTGTGCGTCGGGCTGATGGAGAGAAAGATCGGGTGTTGCGTAGCCGATCCGGGCGTAACCTGAAGAGTTACGCCTACCACTCCCTTTTCACCTTCGCAATGAACCGGGATCAGTCATGAGCATCCTGTGATAAAGCTATGAGCGAGTAGCAGTTCACGTCATCAAATCCGACCAGAAAAGCGTTAATTGCCGGTTTATAACGTGCCTGGCGCGTCAGTTCACGGATCGCACCGGTTTCGGCTCTATCTGCCGGTACCGCCGAAAAATCATGCCCGCGCAATCTGCAGGTGGCGTGGCCCTGACAGTCAGTTCCACCAGTCACATAGATAATCACCACACCCTCACCGACAACGTGCTTCCTTTTATAAAGGTTCCAGCGCTCTCGAAGATCGAGATGCCTTGGCAGCAAGCTCAGCCGTATAGTCTGATAACGGTCCTGATGATCCGGGCACAGCCCTATCACTACGGCCTTATGGCGGCTGCCAATCTCCGGTTTGTTCCTGTAATCAAAATCAACATTGTCGATATATCCCCATTTCGAATGATCCTCATCCCCCTCAACCTCAACGTACATGCCATATGACACGTACCAACCGACACTGACCTCAACGATATTGCCGACATGCATTTCATGCTTGAGTGGAGTCATAAGGTCTCAAGATACTCCTTTATAGAGTCGACGCATGAAGTACGCTACCAGAAAGGAATACCCCTTGGTGATTCTTTGTGCCCTTGGTGTTTTTGTGGTTATTCTCTCACAGGTGCTCTCTCTTCAGAGACCATCCGTTCCTATCACGTTTGAACTGTGACCTCTATAGCATAATTCAGGATGGAGTTCACAGTCCACTACCACTATTTTCCATTCCGGCCGAACAGACCCCGCAATGTCCCTTCCAGAAGCTTTACAAGGCGACCTTCTTTATTATCGTATACGCAAACGTTCCCACGATAAAGGCAACCACTCCTCCCATCACCAGCTTGTCGCCTCTTCGAAGGGACATCTCCGGATCGCGAAATCTGAATTGCTTGAAGTCCAGGAATTCATATCTGCCGGTATTGTAGTAGACAAAACCCAGCGGGACCAATAAGAAGAGAAGCTTCGGGATTTCTATATCCGTCAACACGGAGAACCAGTAGGCGGCGGCCACCAGAAGCAGCGTTTCAAACATCGACAGGATGTTATTGGCAAATATCTTTGCGGTGTCCCCGCTCTTCTTCATGCGCCTGAAGACGAAGCGGAGAATTGCGGCGTATAGTCGGTCGAGCATGGTTGGTTTTATCGGGGCGTCTGGCTGTGATTCCATCTATCTCATTCCCCCCTTTTCACTACGCACCTTTATTCTACCGAACTCAAACATCTGCCCCGCCGACATACTGTTTGAACATCTGTACCGCCTCCGTCTCACTGAACCTT
>CBFGQN010000325.1:0-5251 GCA_965650895.1 uncultured Ignavibacteria bacterium
TGATTGACGTAGTGGGCCAGAATCAGATCGACATACCGCCGCAGAAGCGGATGCCGGAAATGATCCGGCTCGATATGGGCGAACGTCGCCTCCAGAAGCTGCGGATCGCCCGAGGTCAGAACCTGTACCAGACGAAGTTCCGCCGGAGGAAACTCCATCACTGCAGGAAGAGTCGTTTTCTCCCTGTCGCTGACCGGTGCCGGCTCATCGGCCCGGTCCTGGACATCCGCATTACTTGACCGCTCTTCTGCTCGCCTCCTCTGTCTGCTCGCCTCGCCGGTGGCCTTCTCCAGTTCCCGGAACATCAGCCCTTCGCTGATATGATAGTCGGTGGCGAGTTTGTTGACGTACAGTTCCCGCCGCAACTTGTCCGGAATCAGGGAGATCGAGGTGACAAGGGAACGAATCGCTTCGGCCTGCCGGTCGGGAGAATCGAAGTCTCCCCTGTTCTTTTTGATGCGGGCAAGGAAGTCAAGAAACGGACGGGCATCGCGAATTCTGTCCCGCAACTCATCGGCCCCGTACTTCCTGACAAAGGTGTCGGGGTCTTCCCGATCCGGCAGCCGAACCACCGACACGTCGATCCCTCCGGCGATCAGCACGTCGATGCCCCGCTCGGTGGCCCGCTCACCGGCATCGTCGCTGTCGAAGATCAGGACGGCACGGTTGGTGAAGCGGGAGATCAGATGTGCATGTTCGCGCGCTATGGCCGTACCGCAGGTGGCGACGGCGGTTGTGATTCCTTCCTGATGAAGGGAGATCACATCGGCATATCCTTCAACAAACAGGACATAGTCCTCCTTGCGGATACTCTCTTTCGCCTGGAACAGACCGTAGAGGACGCGACTCTTGTTGTAGACCGGCGAATCCGGGGAGTTGATGTATTTCGGTTGATCCGGATCGTCGTTCATCCGGCGGGCACCGAAGCCGACCAGACGACCGGTCGCCTCGAAGATCGGGAACATGGCCCGCCCCCTGAACCGGTCGTAATGTCCCTCTTTCCCCGATCTTTTGATGACCAGACCGGCTCTTTCCAGTTCCTCGGCGGAATACCCGGCTCCGGTAAGCTCGTTCAGGATCCGATCCCAGCTCTCCGGCGCGTATCCCAGACCGAACCGGTTGATCGTCTCGTCGCTGAATCCCCTGCCCCGGAAATAGGCCAGGGCATGTTCTCCTTCATCCGAGCGCAGGACCGAATGGAACCGGCGCCCCGCCTCCCTCAATGCCGAGACGAGACGTTCCCGCTCGCCGAACTCACGACTCTTCGGCTGTTCTTCAGGCACCTCGATACCGAGTTGCCCGGCGAGATTGCGAACGGTCTCCGGAAACGTCCATCCGTTGCGGCGCATCAGAAATGTGAAGACGTTCCCCCCCTCACCGCAGGCAAAACACTTGAAGATCCCCTTGACCGGCTCGACATGCATCGAAGGACGCTTGTCCTCGTGGAACGGACAGAGGCCGACCCAGTTCTTGCCTGTACGGCGCAGGCGGACGTAATCGCTGATGACGTCAACGATATTCGCCTGGGACTTGACGCGTTCGATTATCTCATCGGAGATCTGGGACATCACTCTCTTCTTCGTGTTCCTTTGTGCCCTTCGCGCCTTTGTGTTAAAAGCCCCGTTGCCGGGGCTTCCGCTGAACCGTCCACGAACACCGCAAACGCGAAGCCGGGGGCCCACCCGCCGGACTAATCGTTCTCGACAATCTCCACGAAGAGCTTCTCCTCGAAGTTCTTCCACATCATCGACTCTTTCGGTCTATCGGAACGCTCGGTGTATTTGGCGCTTTGTTTCCGGTTATAGGGGACTTCCACATCGCCGTCGGTCGTGAAGTAGATAAGCTGACCGATCGGCATGCCGGCATAGACGCGGATCGGTTGTTTGACGGATATCTCGAGCGTCCAGTGGTTGCAGAATCCGACGTCACCCTTGCCGGCGGTCGCGTGAATGTCGATGCCAAGACGACCGATGGAACTTTTTCCTTCAAGGAAAGGAACATGTTTGTGCGACTCGGTATATTCGACCGTTACGCCGAGGTAGAAACGCTCGGGAGTCAGGACATAGCCTTCCGGCGGGATTTCAAAGGTTGTGATCGTATTATGTTTGCGGGCATCAAGAACTTCATCGTCGTAGACGGCCAGCCAGCGGCCGAGATGGACGTCGTAGCTGTTGGTTCCGAGGGAGATGCGCCGAAACGGTTCGATAACGATTTCGCCCTCCTCGATGGCGGTCAGAATTTCTTTGTCGGTTAGAATCACGGAATTGTCTGCTGCTGTTTCGCTTGTGATGGAATTTTCCGAAAGATAATCAGGATCGGGAAGTTTCCGGCGCGGAAATGCAGCTCTTCACCAAACGGCGCAAGGATGTCCGGAATCATTGGTCTGTACGGATCGGCGGAATCGCAACCTGAGGAGGTCGAGGAAAAGGCAAGGGACATCGGTCGCCTGCTCGGAACGGCCGGATGGGGCATCATTACCGGAGCCTGTTCCGGTCTCCCGTATCTCGGTGCCGGAGAGGCGGCCCTGCTGGGTGCGGAAGTGATCGGGTTTTCTCCGGTCCGGACCATGGAGGAACAACGCCGGTTCACGCCGCACGACGATCTGTCGATCTACACCCGCATCGAGTTCACTCCCCCCTCTCCTCTGCTCGACGATATCGAAGTTGCCAAGAAATACCGGAACGTGATCTCAACCTCCCGCTGCGACGCCGGGATCATCATGGCCGGACGCTGGGGGACGCTGCACGAATTCTGCAGTCTGATTGACTACGGCAAGGTCGTCGCCGTCCTGACCGGAACCGGACCGACGGCCGACGCACTGCCGGAACTGAAAGAGAAACTTGCCCCCGAAATCGATGTAATCTTCGAAGATGATCCCCCCACCCTGGTCCGACACCTCCTTGAACGACTCGACTGATCCCTTTGCGTCTTCGCTCTTTGCGTCCTTTGCGTGAAAAAAAACCGGGCGGCCGAACTCTCATCCGGCCGCCCGCCTGTACACAAGCTCTTCCCCGCTCAGTCAACTTCCTTCAGATACGTCCCGGCCGCAACCTGATCGCCGGTCTGCCGCTGATTCAGAATGGCCAGAGAAGCGATGTCCATCCCGGCAGCCGAATTCGGCGTAACGAGCGAACTGAACACTCCGGATTGCGACGTCTGGAAGACATCAAGCCGGAATGGCTGAACGCCGAGAATCGAGGGGTTCGTCACCTCACGGAAGCTTGTCTCGACTCCCTCGAAGGTGTTGAAGTAGGAGCTGAAGTTCCCCACGTCGCTGTAGCCGTGGAAGACGTAGACGTTCGGACTTTTCTCGATAAAGTAGCTCAGCACGACAAGCGTCCCCCCGTTCTCGGCAGCCACGTTCGTCCGAAGCCGGATTGCCTGAAAACCGTTGACGTTGGTGACGGTCCGCTCGACGGTCTGGATCCCCTCCTGGGTGCGAAAGGCATCGGCGGCGGACGAAGCGTTGGATTCGGCGGCGGTTGTGAAGATGATGACCGCATCTTCCTGCGGCGAGACCATCTGGACCTGGGTAGCGAAATTCCCGATCTGCCAGCCGCTCGGAACGGCGAACTGGAACTGAAGATCGGGATGGTAGAAGGTGTTGTTCTGCACAAATCCGTGCCGCGGATTCTGCCCGAAGACGATGTTGTTGATACGGGGGAGATAGACTTCCGGATTGACCCCACCCAGATTTCCTCCAACGGCCGCCTTCCACTCAGCCGCCTTATCGATGATATTCTCCTCACGATCGACCGGGTCAGGATGCGTGCTGGTCCAGGTCGGAATGGCCGTTCCGGACTGCTCCTGCAAACGTTGCAGCGTCACGAAGAACTCCGCCCCCTCGGCCGCCTCGTATCCGGCAAGCGTCGCGTACTTGACGCCGAGCGTGTCTGACTGGGTTTCGTGATCGCGACTGTAGGAGAGGAAGAGAAGTTGCAAACCGGTCTGCGCGGCACCGAGGAAGGGACGAACATCCTCGAACAAGACGCCGCCGATGGCAAGACCGAGATTGGCAAGGATTGAACTGGTGTATTGCTTCGCCGAATGGTTTGCCGCCACATGTCCCACCTCGTGACCGAGAACCATGGCAAGCTGCGCGTCGTTCTGCAGGTAGGCCAGAAGTCCGCGCGTCACGTAGACGTATCCGCCGGGAAGCGCAAAGGCATTGATGACTTCGGAATCGAGAACCCGGAAGGTGTAGTTGAACCGGGTATCGTTGCTCTCGGCATGGACTTCCTTGCCGATCCGCTCCACCCACTGCTGAATTTCCGGCTCGTCATAGATGCCGAACTCGGCGACGATCTGGGCGTCGGCCTCGGCCCCGAGCTGACGCTGTTCCTCGGTGGAGAGGAGAAGAAATTCATTTTCGCCGGTGGCCGGATTCGTCTCGCAGCCGGAAAGACCGACAACGAAGGGAGAGAGGAGAAGCAGGGCAAGAAACGATTGAAAAAGGTTAGCTCTGATCGGTATCATGGCTCTTCAGAATTTGGTTCAACTACAATTGACTTCCCTATATTCCATCAACGCAATAACGTTTTTTTCAACATTAATGGTTCCAGTCGACATGAGTGATCACAAATGGCTTATTCGAAACACCGCATCAAAAAAGGGACGGAATATTTCCGTGACCCCCGATAACAGCGACTTCAAATATATCTCTGCCGGACGAATCATCCTCGATGAGACGGAGCCGACCGTCACCGCAGCCAACAAGGGGAGCGAGACGGTCCTGCTGGTTCTGAAAGGAACAGGAAGGGTGACCGTAGGGAACAATACGTACGAAGTCGGGAAGTTCGACGGCATCTATGTTCCCAAGGGAGAAGAGTTCACCGTGACGACCGAGGGCGAACTCGATATCTTCGAGGGGAGCGCACCGACGGAGGTGGATGCCGAGGCGGCTCACGTCCGGTTCGATGATATCAGAGATCGCGACGGGATGTACCTGAAGGTAGGAGCCGAACCGTCCTACCGCGACATCTATAAAGTGATCGCGGAGAACGTCGAAGGGGGAAAACTTCTGACCGGCGTCACCCTCTCGAAACCGGGAAACTGGACAAGCTGGCCGCCGCACGAACATGCCGAGACGCAGGAGGAACTCTATCTCTTTTTCGATATCCCCTCCCCCGGTTTCGTCACACAGTTCATCTACACGCAGCTTGAAAACCCCGAATTTGCCCAGCCCGTCTACGCCGACGACGCCGTCGTCATCGTCAAAGGCTACCACCCGAACGTGGCGGCGCCGGGATTC
>CBFGQN010000326.1:0-5241 GCA_965650895.1 uncultured Ignavibacteria bacterium
TGTCTGGGCCCCCATAGGGGTTCCCCCCCCGCTTGGCGCCGCCCAGCCCCCCCACCCGTTTGTGGGGCACCGGGGGTCCCACGCCCCACGGCCCCGAATCCGAATCCCGGATTCAGGCCCACGCACCACCCGGAATCCCCCAACCGAATCGAACAATAACAATCAGGGTTCATGAAATCAAAGCGAGCAATCATAACCTCCGTTGGACATTACGTTCCGCCGGACGCGTACGACAATCACTACTTCGAGGAATTCCTCGATACGAACGATCAGTGGATTCGTGAGCGAACCGGCATTGTGGAGCGCCGGTTTGCGAAGGAGGGGGCCACGAGCGATCTGGCCGTCCCCGCGATCCGGACCTGTCTGGAGCGGCGGGGCGTTTCGCCCGAGGAGATCGATTGCATCGTCGTCGCCACGGTGACGCCCGATATGTTCTTCCCTTCAACCGCCTGCGTGATACAGCGAAAGATCGGAGCCTCGAAGGCCTGGGGGTTCGATCTCTCCGGCGCCTGCTCCGGTTTCCTCTTCGCTCTGGTGACCGGCGCGCAGTTTATCGAGAGCGGCATGCACCGGAAAGTGCTGGTGGTCGGAGCCGACAAGATGAGTTCGATCCTTGATTTCGAGGATCGGAACACCTGCATCCTCTTCGGCGACGGAGCCGGGGCGGTTCTGCTGGAACCGTCCGAAGAGGAGGGGTATGGTCTGCTCGACTTCGATCTCCACATCGACGGAGCCGGAGAGCCGTATCTTCATATGCGGGGGGGGGGAAGTCTGAACCCGCCGACGACCGATACCGTTGCAAATAAAATGCACTATGTGTTCCAGGACGGCCGGGCGGTCTTCAAGGAGGCGGTGATCGGCATGGCGGAGGTGGCCGAGAACATCATGAAGAAGAACGACCTTGCCGCCGAAGATGTCCGCTGGCTGGTTCCGCATCAGGCCAACCTCCGGATCATCAAGGCGACGGCCGACCGTATGGGACTGTCGATGGACCGGGTGATGGTGAACATCGACAGGTACGGCAACACGACCGCCGGAACGCTGCCGATCTGCCTGAGCGAGTGGTGGGAGAATGGTGAACTGGCCAAAGGGGACAACGTGGTTCTGGCGACGTTCGGAGCCGGGTATACCTGGGGAAGCGGGTGGTTGCGATGGGCATACTGAGGTAAGGGCAAAAGGAAAATTCAAAAGGGGAGAGTGGGGAGGTTTTCTTTTGTGGGAGCAGGTGAGTGCAAAAGGAAAAATTCAAAATTAAAAAAGAGACGAGTGGCGAGTATACGCCTCTTTTTTTGAATCCGCCGCGGCGGATCATTTTCATCTTTTCATTGACATGCGGGCTTTTCTTTTTCCGGGACAGGGATCGCAGTTCGTCGGGATGGGACTTGACGCCTATCGCGAGAGCGGGACGATCCGCGATATATTCGACCGTGCCAACGATGTGCTGGGCTATCGACTGACCGAGGTCATGTTCGACGGTCCGGAGGAGGAGTTGCGTGCCACGCAGAACGCACAGCCGGCTCTCTTCCTTCACGCCTATGCGCTCTATCAATCGATCGAGGAGCCGAAGCCGGGAATGATGGCCGGACATTCTCTGGGGGAGTATACCGCTCTGGCCGTTGCCGGCGCTCTGCGGTTCGACGATGCGTTGATGCTGGTGAAGCTGCGTGCCGAGGCGATGGCCGATGCCGGAGCGGCCCGGCCCGGGACGATGGGGGCCGTTATCGGTCTGGACGACGGAGTGCTGGTGGAGATTTGCCGGCAGGTCTCCGATGAAGGGGATACGGTTGTTCCGGCCAACTTCAACTCGGAAGGGCAGGTGGTGATCAGCGGAACCCCGGAAGGGGTGACCCGGGCAATGGCCGCGGCCAAAGAGGCCGGGGCGCGAATGGTCACCGAACTGAACGTCTCCGGAGCCTTTCACTCCCCTCTGATGAAGCCGGCCGAGGAGAAGCTGGCCGAGGCTCTTTCCGAGGCGCCGATCCGTGACGCCGACGTTCCGGTCTACATGAACGTCTCGGCCCGACCGGTTACCGATGCGGACGCGATCCGCCAGGGGCTGCTGAAGCAGTTGACCGCTCCGGTCCTCTGGACGCAGACGATCAAGACGATGATTGCCGATGGAGCTGTGGAGTTCATCGAGGTTGGACCCGGGAACGTCCTGCAGAAGCTTGTCGGGAGGATCTCCCGCGAGGCAAAGGCGTCCGGACTGGGGAAACTGGAGCAGATCAATGAGTTCAACCACTCTGAAGGAGAAAAGAAAGAGGTATGAGTATCGAAACGCCGTCAGCAACATCAGGACGTCTTGAAGGAAAAATCGCCGTCGTCACCGGAGGCTCGCGCGGTATCGGCGTGGCCATTGTCCGGCGACTGGCCGCCGAAGGGGCGCAGGTCGCCTTCACCTATAACTCCTCGGCCGATGCGGCCAACCGGCTTGTCGAGGAGATCGGTGAGGAGCGGAGCATGGCCGTGAAGTGCGATGTGGGGAGCGAGGAGGAGGTGGAGAAGCTGATCGAAGAGACGCTTTCGCGGTGGGGGAAAATTCATATTTTGGTCAACAATGCCGGTATCACAAAGGATACGCTTGTGCTGCGGATGAGCCGGGAGGACTTCGAGAACGTCCTGCGGACCAATCTGACCGGTGCCTTCCTTACGTCGAAAGGGGTGATGCGGGGAATGATGAAGGAGCGGTGGGGACGGATCATCAATATCGCTTCGGTCGTCGGCCTGGTCGGCAATCCGGGACAGGCCAACTATGTGGCCTCGAAGGCCGGACTGATCGGCATGACCAAGTCGATGGCCCGTGAGGTCGCCTCGCGCAACATCCTTGTCAATTGTATCGCTCCCGGATTTATCGAGACCGATATGACCGGCAAGCTGAACGAGGGGCAGCAGGAGGCGATCAGAGGGCAGATCGCTCTCGGACGAATCGGAGCTCCGGAAGAGGTCGCCTCGGTCGTTGCGTTTCTGGCAAGTGAGGATGCTTCGTATATTACGGGTCAGGTTCTGGCCGTCGACGGCGGCATGACGATGGTGTAGGGCAGAAAGGGGGAGAGGAATCTGTTCATACGTGCAGTACGGGACAGGAAAACATTGTTCTCCCGTAGTGCATGATTTTGTTTACGGACAAAAAAACGTTCAATTCATTCATATAACTCGAATCAAACAGAATTCATAATTCCGGAGAATATCAATGGCAGCAGACATTGAGGCAAAAGTCAAGGAAATCATCGTTAACAAACTCGGCGTCGAGGAATCACAGGTTACCGAGAATGCATCGTTTATCAACGATCTCGGAGCCGATTCGCTCGACACGGTCGAACTGATCATGGAGTTCGAGAAGACCTTCGATGTGACGATCGAGGACGAGGAGGCGGAAAAAATTCAGACCGTCGGCGATGCCGTCAACTATCTTTCGGCGAATGCCGGGGGCGAAGGATAAACGACGTCGGTTTCCGGCGATCATCCCCGATGCCTGTGCAGTGTTATCGGGTGTCGATGATCGCATTATGGGCTGCCCGGTCTGTCGTCGTCCGAGAAACGACGCGCAGACCGGGCTTTCTCACTTTCCCGGCAAAGGAGCATTCGGGGATCGGGGGAGCTTTTCCTAACAAATGAACGATAGCCGTTCGCATCTGCGGTACAGGTCTGCAGAGCACGGAACATTCTTATTTCTTCTCAATCATGAGTAATACTGGGCGCAGGAGGGTGGTTGTCACCGGTATGGGGGCAGTGACGCCGATCGGTCACACTGTCGAGGAGTACTGGAACGGACTGATTACCGGAAAGAGCGGGGCGGACATGATCACGCGGTTCGATCCGGAAGGACATGCGACGAAGTTTGCGTGTGAGGTCAAGAATTTTGATGCCGAGGGGCGACTTGACCGCAAGACCGTGGGACGAACCGATCTTTTCACACAGTATGCGCTGGCCGCGGCCGACGAGGCGATGGCCATGGCCGGACTGACCGAGGATACCATTCCTTCAGACCGGGCCGGGGTGGTCTTCGGAAGCGGTATCGGCGGGATGTGGACCTACCACCATCAGTTCCAGGCCTATATGGAGGCCGGACCCCGCCGGATCAGCCCGTTCTTCATTCCGATGCTGATTGCCGACATCGCCGCAGGACAGATTTCGATGCGCTACAATCTGCGCGGTCCGAACTATGCCACAACCTCGGCCTGCGCCACCAGCTCGCACGCAATCGCCGACGCGTTTATCCTGATCCAGCGGGGGGATGCCGATATGATGGTCACCGGAGGTTCGGAGGCGGTGGTGACGCCGATGGCGATCGGCGGATTCAACTCGATGAAGGCCCTCTCCACGCGGAACGATTCCCCCCAGACCGCCAGCCGTCCCTACGACAAAGGGCGTGACGGATTTGTGCTGGGAGAAGGGGGTGGAGTGGTGGTGCTGGAGACGCTGGAGCGGGCGATGGATCGCGGAGCCACGATCTTCGGCGAAATCGTCGGTATCGGTCTTTCCGGCGACGCCTATCACCTGACGGCTCCCCACCCGGAAGGAGAAGGGGCCCATCGCTCGATGGCCCAGTCGATCCGGGATGCCGGCATCGAACCGACCGACATCGATTACATCAACGTTCACGGAACGTCGACTCCGCTGGGAGATATTGCCGAGGTGAAGGGGATCTGCTCCCTCTTCGGCGACCATTCGCAGAAGCTGCTGATCAGCGCGACGAAATCGATGACCGGTCACCTGCTCGGTGCGGCCGGAGCCATCGAAGCGATCGCCACCATTCTGTCGCTTCAGAACGGCATCATTCACCCGACGATCAACAACGAGGACCCCGATCCGGATATCACCATCGATTTCGTGCCGAACAAGGCGCGCGAGGCCGATATCCGGTATGCGATCAGCAACACGTTCGGCTTCGGCGGACATAATGCATCACTCTGCTTCAGGAAGTTCGAGGAATAATCTCTCTGTCACCACGGCCTATTAACAATCGACTATTGTGAATGCAGCAGGAAGTCTTCGTCAGTTGATCGGCAAACTCTTCAGCAAGGAGGGAGAGTTTACCGGCGATCCGTTTTCCGACCGGTTGCCGGTGATCGAAGCGGATGAGCGGCTTCTTCCGGACGAACGGCTCCGGCAACTGGAAGCGGCCATCGGCTATCAGGTGAAGGATCGGCGCTGTTTCGTGCAGGCCCTGACCCATCGCAGTTATCTTCAGATTTCCGACAACGAGAAGACGCGAAGCAACGAGCGGCTGGAGTTCCTCGG
>CBFGQN010000327.1:0-5236 GCA_965650895.1 uncultured Ignavibacteria bacterium
TCTCGGAGCCGTGTCCCCGCTTGCTTTTTCCGGCCAGGGCCGTATTTTTCGCCCCGAACTGTGTGAGCAACTCTTCAATCCATACTCTCAACACTATTATGAGACCTGTCCTGTGGCTGGCCTGCGTGCTGCTTTTTTCCTGTCTTTCAACATTTGCCCAATCCGGTGAAACGGTCAAGGTTGCCGCAGTTTTAGGCACTGACCTCATCCAGCTTGAGGATGGCACCAAGGTCGGCTTGCTTGGCATCACAACGCCGCAGAGCCGGGCGATCACGAAGCAGGACTGCATTGACCATCTCTCGCTCCTCATCAAGGGGAAAACCGTCCGACTGGTCGCCGACACGCTGGTGCCGGACAAGGAGGGGAAAACACCGCAACGATACGTGTACCTTGATGACAAGCTCATCAATCTGCGGATGATCTCCGATGGTTATGCAGCACCATCAAAAACCAGCCACTCCTTCAAGGAAGACTTCGCGACGGCCTACGCCAATGCCAAGTCTTCCCAGCGCGGCGCACACGCCACGGAGAAATCCACCGCCGAGCAATGCACGGCGACGACGCAAAAGGGGACGCAATGCAAGCGGTACACGACCAACCTTTCCGGCAAGTGCTGGCAGCATGAGTAGGGCCGATGATGTTCCTGAGTGAGAACTTTTTGCCTCTCGGGTGTCATACAGATGCCCTGTGGCACGGCTGATATCACAATCCCACGATGTTCTACGCGCCGTCAGTGGTGCCGCTATACAGGAAAGGGAGGCGTGGGCCTCCCTTTTTTCATGTCATGCCGCGCCGTTATCTTGCGCGGTAAAACCGGTGGCTATGAGATCCCTACTGCTCATTCTTCTTCTCTTGCCCGTTGCTGCGACCGCGCAGCAGTACGATACGGTAAGAGTCTGCACGTACAATGTGCTGAACTTCAGCAATGCGGCTAATGCCCTCGACAGAATTGATGAGTTCCGTCTGATCCTCGACGAGATCAAGCCGCATATCCTGCTGGTGCAGGAACTGGCGAACGAGGAGGGGAAGAAGATGTTCGGGGATTCTGTTGCCGGTCGCCTGGAGCGACCACTGGCCCCGATCGGAGGGAGTTTCAGAACCACGCAGGACAGCTATGTCTGGATTTACCATGATCCGGCACAGTTCGATCCGGTACGCACAGTCATTCTTGAGGATGCGGTGCGGGACCAGGTGGGCGTTATCCTGCACCACCGCAGTTCCGGTGATTCTCTTGTCATGCTGACGATGCACTGGAAAGCCGGGGATACGCCGGAGGATGAAGCGCGGCGGGAGGAGAGCGGGCGGGTGATCCTTGAACAGGTGCGCATCGCCCGCATATTCGGCGGGTTCAGTTACATCCTCTGCGGGGGAGACCTGAACGTCTACGATGCGGATGAACAGGGATACCGGTTCTTGTTGTTCGAGCTGATTGACCCCATCGACCGTTCCGGCGACTGGCACGACAATGCGGACTTTGCCGACGTTCATACCCAGTCCCCCCGCGCCCGGCAATTCGGAGGGGGCGTACACGGCGGCATGGACGACCGTTTCGACCAGATCCTGCTCTCTCCCGTGCTGAAGAACCGCTATGTTCCCGGTTCCTATACCGTGTTCGGGAACGATGGGAACCACTTCAATGATTCCATCAACGCAATGCCGAACACCGCTGTCTCTCCCGAGACGGCGCAGGCACTGCATGACGCCTCGGATCACCTTCCGGTCTATCTGGACTTGGTGTTTGAGAAGAAAACAACAAGTGTAGAAAACGACGCGGTGTGGACGGAGAGGTTGTTGGATTTGTGGTGATTTGTTTTTTCGTAAGTGCCTATTCAATCATCTGGACTTTATGGGGTGAAAATTCCGAAAGTACGATGGAGACATATTGCGTCGAATTGGATCAATGTTGATAGCAATGCACGAACAAGGCGCACTGTAGCTCTGCTATAGCAATATGTTGTTTAAAATATTTAAAGAGAAAGCCATTTTTTTGACCTTCCTGCGGGAGAAAGATAAAAATAGGCCCCGCATACGCGGGGCCTATAATAATTAAATGACTAACGCTGCTTTAAGGGGGAAGGGGCATGCTTCTTGCCGACGAGGGAGCCGGAGCGGCTGCCACTAAGCGCACAGGGAGACAGGACACGCGGCGGATGCTGTCCTTATGAAACCAATCCTGAGCGCCGTCCGGGAAGCGGACACAGTACATGTTGTTGCGTGAGCGATCCGGGCGCTCCGTGGATGACCAGTACCAGCCGGAAAAGGAAGGGCCGTCGATTCCTTTCTCAGTCGTTTTGAAGGTCCCTTTCAAAGAAGCTTGGTCGAGGTTTCTCTGCAAGACTATTAAAGCGTTGAGATCGGGAATTTGCCAGTCATCATGACCAAGAGCCTTTTTCTCATTGAGCTTTTTAACAGCTTTGGCGGCGTTATTAAAGGCCGCTGTAAAGCCGAGATCCATCGGTAGTGCATATATCTGCTTGCCATCAGGTGTCACACCGGCAAAAACTGAGCCGTCTTCCATGTCGGTTCCGGCGGTCAGGATGTCCTCTCTGATTTTAATCAAAATTCGCTTCAATTTTTCTACAGCGGCATTGTTTGGTGGCATGATATTTTGTCCTCTCATAGATAATACGAATCTTTTTATTGTCACACTATGGATAATAATATAATCCTTGGTTATTTTCCAGATAATAATTAAAAATCTGTTAAAATAACTGCGTTGACTCTGAAATGTATAGTCATGTCAAATGGTTGGTCGTGTATGCCTTGTTGAGTTATGACCCTTTCCATGCATTTTATAGTGAATTGTACAGGTTCGTGGCGCACGATTTTATCGCCCCGCTTGGAGATGTCGGGGAGCCTGGCCAAAATACGCTCCCACATCTTCAAGCTTCTTGAACCGTTCAGGGTAGATACAGACGTGCGAATCCGGACAAGACAGCCTCACGATTGTTCGGCTGGTCCAGATCGCCCGGTTTCTCAACGTCCCCGTCACAACCTTCCTGCATGGTCTGGAGCGGATCAATCCCACCGGCACATATCACGAGTAGAACACGGGGAGGGAACAACGAAAGAACGGCAGTGCTTTTCAGCACTGCCGTTTCGCGTTTATGGAGCCGTCACGGTTGTGGCCCGGATCGTTTGCGGGAGAGGGCGGCGGTGATCCGCTGGCGGAGTGCGAGGAGGAGGGCGTGTTCCTCGGCACTGTGCGCCATGTTGAGCGCGTTCAGGACGTGTGTGTAGGCCGCGCGGAGTTCCTGCTCTGACAGGTGCGCGATGGTGGAGAGTGGGGGAAGGTGGATCATGTCTGGTACTCCCGTTTCGGGTCAGGCCGTGACCGTCACAGCCTCTCGCCCCGCACATGGAGGCTTGAGGGTATCGGGCTGATCGCGGGAGGAAGACGATTCGCCGGAGGAACGTACCATCGTGTGCCGCTGTCAGGAATCGCGCCGGTGAAAAACACACAGCCGTGTGGCGGCGCAGATGAAGATGCACGCGGTCGTGTGCCGCACCGGGCAGCTTTACCAAACCTCAATGATTGATGCCGGTGAATGGACGTTAACGGGCGTTATGCGATCCCGTTTTTCCTGCGCGGATTCTGAATAACGCGCAGGCTGGAGAAGTGGACTGCCGTGGGCAGTGCGCTGAACGTCACCACCATCATCCACAGGGAGGGGAGAATGAAGCTGCGTGAACAATCTTATGAACCGCTGATGACCCGGCAAGAGGCCGCCACCTATCTGGGTGTCGCACCCGGAACCTTGTCCGTCTGGGACTGCACCAAACGCTATGACCTGCAACCGGTCAAGGTCGGGAGACGGGCCGTGCGCTACCGACGCTGTCACCTCGATGCCTTTCTTGAACGCTGGAAGCCACAGTGTCCGTCACAGGGCCATCGTACCGATAGCCTTTGACCAATCCCGGTCGCCTTGCCGATCACCTTTATACAACAGGAGAGACCATGATGTACGAACAACCCAACCATACGTTTGCCCTGACAGACATTCTCGAAACACTCGGATTTCACCCGGTCAAGGACCGGGGGCGGGATCTTTTCTATCGCTCGCCGTTCCGGCGGGAGCGCACACCGACATTCCACGTCGATCGCACGGATAACCTCTGGTATGACTTCGGCGGGGAGACGGGCGGGGACGTTGTGGACTTTGCCCGCGCCTTCCTCGCCTCGCGGGGTCTGGGGGTCTCGCGGAACGATGCGGTGTGCTTTCTCGGGGAGACCGGTGCCGGCATCCCCCCGCAGACCGCGTTTAACCGGGCCTGTCGTGAAGAGGTCTCGCGCCTCAGGATTGCCCATGTCTCCCGCCGCCTGGAACACCGGGGGCTGATCCGCTATCTCACCGACCAGCGCAAAATCCCCTTTGATCTGGCCCGGAAATACCTCGTCGAGGTCCGGGTTCGCAACAGCCTGACCGGAGATACCTTCCATGCGCTCGGCATGAAGAACGACGACGGGGGCTATGCCGTCCACAACCGGCACTTCACCGGCACCGTGGGCCGCCCCGATGTCACGGTGATCCGGGGACGACGCATCCCGGCGCGGGAGGTGCATGTCTTCGAGGACTTCATGGATATGCTCTCGGCACTGGCCGACCAGCGCGTCAGCCGCTTTGACGGCGACATGATTGTGCTGCACCGGCCATGCTGCCTGTCGAAGTCACTGGCCTACGTCGAGGGGTATGAGCCGTACCGCAGGCTGTTCTCATGGCTCGACAACGACCGGGCCGGGGAGAAGGCTTCCGCCATCTTCAAACGTGTGGCCGGGCGGGAGGGACAGATGGATGTCTGCGAAATGAACGCCACCTATGCCCCCTTCAACGATGTCAACGACTGCCGGGCCGCACGTCTTGGCCTGCACCCCTTCGGCTAAGGGTGTGAGGGAGCATGCCCGGAATGACCGACGGACTTATCACCAACCAGCGAGGAGAATGACCATGACAAGCACCACAGCGAACACAACGCTGACCTTCTACATCTTTGCCGAGGAGAACGGCGTACCGGCCTGCATCGGCGGGGGCGTCAGGCGGGGCGGGAGTGCCGCGCTCCACATCGTCCTTAACGGCGTAGAGTATGTCGCCCTGCCGATGAATGCCACGGTTCCTCACGGGGGCGCGGAGCTTGTGTGCTGACACGCTCCGTGCGGCTCCGGAGACGGGGCGGGAGGCGCGGGCATGGCAGGTTCCGGGTTCTCTTCCGGCGCTGCGGTTGTTCGGACAGGATTGCG
>CBFGQN010000328.1:0-5224 GCA_965650895.1 uncultured Ignavibacteria bacterium
TGGGCGCGGGATGTGAGTGCCGCGAACAGAAAAACCGTTGCCGCCAGGGCAACGCAGCGAAGTGTAGTGAATGTCATGTCGTATGGATAAGCGATATTTCTTCCGAACCGGTGCCAACATACACCGCTTGATGGAATTTGTTTCTCCGTTCCCGAATCCTTTTCCGCTATGAGCCAGAGAGAGCAAGCCTTGCAGATGATGCTGAACGATCGGATCGTTGCGGTCGTTCGGGAAAAGAACCCTGATGACGTACCGCCGATTGTGGAAGTGTTGCGCGCCTGCGGCATTACCGGCATCGAGATCACCCTGACCACACCCGGTGCGCTCGAACTGATTGAGCACCTTGCAGCCGAAGAAGGTCTGTTGATCGGCGCCGGGAGCCTGATGGATGCAGGACAGGGAGAGGAGGTATTCGCCGCCGGAGCACGGTTCTATGCCAGCCCATGTCTCGACCCGATGTTGATTGCCGCGGCCCACGAAGCCGACTGTGTAGCCATGCCGGGAGGACTGACCCCGAACGAACTTTACACTGCCTGGACGACCGGAGCCGATCTCCTGAAAATCTTTCCGATGCCGGAGAACGGCCAGGCCTACATTCGCTCCCTGCTCGGTCCCCTTCCCCACCTTCTTCTGGCCCCTTCCGGAGGAATAACCGATGTGACCGGGCCGAAGTTACTGGAAGCCGGAGCCTCTATCCTGAATGTCGGATCGTGGCTGACGCCGGAGAGGCTTGAGGAGATCGGACGGAGAGGAACGCGATTGAGGGAGAGCCTGCAGAGAGGGGTGAAGTGCGAATGACGATTTTCGATTGACGAGTAGGAAAAAGTTGATGAGGTTGAATAGTTTAATTGTTGGATGGTTGTGGGGGAGCTCATTAGTCGGGAGCCAGGAGCAACTGACGCCAGAGGCAACTGACGAATGATGAATGGCGATTTACGAAATGTGATTGACGCACTTCGCAAATCGAGACTCTCACGATAGAACTTTCCCTCCGGAAAGAACGATGGACAATGCGGGATTCACAGAGCACCCTTCACGCATTCGTCAATCGCACTTCGAAAATCGAAAATTCCCGGTCTTACTTCTGCAGAATGATAAACTCCGTCCGTCGGTTCAGGCGGCGATTCTCTTCGGTATCATTCCTGGCCGTCGGTTTCGATTCGCCGTAGCCGATGGTGAAAAGCCTGTCGGATTCGATCCCTTTATTGACCATATACCTCTTCACCGACTCGGCCCGCAGTCGCGACAGACGCTGGTTGTAGGTCTCTTCTCCCTGATCGTCGGTATGCCCCTCGATCTTGATTCTGAGAGTCGGGCGCGCCTTCATCAGCGTCACCAGATAATCGAGTTCCGGCATCGATTCCCGCTCAATATCGTAGCGATTGTAGGCAAAGTGGATATTGTCCAGAACCAGTTTTCGTCCCACCTCCAGCACGGCAAAGCTCTTGCGGGAAACATGACCGCTGCCGGGGATACGCAGTTCCACTTCGATCGAATCGGGAATCAGATCAGCACGGGAACGATAGGTCGCGTTGTAGAGGGAGGTCATCGTCTCGATAAAGTCGTTCAGAATCTTTGCAAACGGCTGGGTAATATCAAATGTCCGCCCTCCGGTCCGGTCGGAGATTTCATTGTATCCCTTGATGGAGAGATCGACGATGTTGAAAACACGAATGTCCTGCCGTTCGAGCACCACACCGATTGTCTGTTCGGTATAGCGGGTCCGACCGAATCCGTTTTCGTTATACCGGTGATAGGGGGCATCGGTCACCAGAATGGCCACCCGGTTTGCGCTTGAACGGAAGTTCATGCCGGTAACGGCCCGCAATCCTTCCAGCGCATTTTCCGCTTTGTCCCCTCCTCCACCTACTTCAATGGCACCGATCCATCTCTTGAACTCCTCGATATCATCGGTCATCCAGTGACGTGCGGCCACGTTGTCGTCAAAGACGATCAGTCCCAGGCGGTAGTCAATCCCTTTAGCGGCCAGACGTGTGGTGAACTCGTCGATATTTGCCTTCACCGCATCGATCTCGTCACGCATGCTGCCGGTGTGATCGATCACAAAGACAAAGTCAACCGGAACCCGGTTGTTGCTGGTAATCAGCGAGAGATCGATTACCTCCTGTTCCGCCTGATTCTCCGTGATGACGATATCGCTTTTCTTCAGCGTATCGATAAAGTTGTGTTCCCTGTCGAATACGTCGAAGATGATGCCGACCTTGGGAAATCTGGTGATGTCGATGTTGCGGACGGAGACGCGGAGAGCGGAATCAATCGTCAGAACGGCCGTTGACTTCAGACGTTCATCTGTGGAATCGGCGGAGGTTGCAGAACGTTGTTGCGGTTGTGCCGAAACGGGCAGGGAAAGCAGAAGACAGAGCCAGAGAGTTATCCCGGCCATCCGTCCGACGAGAGTACGGTATGGAGGATCTGTTTTCAGCATATGCTTCAGAATCGAAAAGGGTGATGGCATGTTCGAACAACCGGGGTTAAAGGTTTCAACGAAAATCTACCGCTCAGTTCCACACGGGTTACAGTCAAAAAGCGTGCCGTCACAAAAAACTCCGCACAACGATGAGTAACGAAACTCGATTCGTTGTGCGGAGACACCTCATAAGTATTTCAGTTTCAGAGAGCGGTTCCGCAGACTCTGCAACGGAAACCGTCTCTCTCTCTCGGGTTTATACCGGCGTTACTTCCGATCCGGCTTCCTCCGATTCTTCCCGACATCCTGCAGCGGCATGGGACCCCTACAGAATCCTAGTCAAGCATGAACCGAAGAACCGGAGAGATCACGATAAATGTCTTCTGCTCCCACGGTGCCGGCTCGCTTCGGAGCAACGGCGTCGAATACTTCGCCTGCAGGAAGAGCCAGTTCGGCACCACCGGAACGAAACCGGTCAGCAACAGATTCCGATTCGACAACTGTGCCGAGGCGCCGAACGGGAAGTCCGACTGATTCAGATATTCGACCTTGGCGTAGAGCCAGTCCTGCACTTCGGTCGGGTGGACCAGACCGGTATACTGTACATTGTTCGCCAGACCGATGGGACTTGCTCCCGGTCCTTCAACAACCACTCCCCGGTTGTCGACCCGGCGCGTCGTCTCGCCGTCCGGATCAAGCCAGTAATCCCCTACGCGGAGCGCACCGACGGCAAATTCCTGATAGGACATGCCGAGACTGAATCGAATGTAGTGCTCGTAGTTGTCAAGCCAGGTCTCCCAGAAGAGATTCCCCTGCGCCACGGTCCGCAGGAAATAGGCCGAGCGAACCGGAACCGGCGGACGGGTCGAAAAGATGGAATCCGGAACCCAGACAACCTCTTCATTCCCCTTGACGCTCTCCGAACCGGCTCTTTTGTTGAACGGCAATTCCGTATAGAAACCGACACCGATATCGTTCAGTTGCGGGAAACGATACTCCGCCCGGACAATGGCTTTCGCCCCGATAGATCCGTTCAGCAGACGCGGAGCGAAGATATCGGCGACGGCACTCTGGCCTTCCACACCGAACTTCAACCGGTAACCGACACCGAGAGAGAACTTGAACGGATCGGGAACGCCGTTTGCCCTGAGGTCTTCGTTGTCCTGACGAATGATCGGATAGTCGACAAGGGCCTTCCCCTGTCCCCCCGACCAGAACGGATAGCCCACCTCGTCACTGCCGATCAGATGTTCAAGCCGGGCACCGGTCGAGCCGACCTGCACGGCCTGACGAAAGGCACTGACGGCGATGAACTGCTTGGCATTGGTCGGATAGAAAACGCTCGGTACCCGATCGGTCTCCGATTCGGTGATCGGCTTTGCCGGCTCGATATCCGCCAGGGCATACTGACGACCGAGAATCTGCTGGTAGAGATCGGCCCCGAGGGCACCTTCTATCGCCTGCCGACTGTTGAGTTGCGATCCCGGATATGATCCTGCCTGAATCTGCAGAATATCCTGCGGCGCTTCGGCCCCTCTGTCGAAGGAGGCGGTCACCGTCATCGTGTCGCTCGGCTTGACCGGAACACCGATCGAACGGAAATACAGCGACAGTTTCGTCTTCAGATCGGCCTCCAGAATCCGCCAGCGGGGAAAGTACCGTCCGACGTCCGGATCGATCGTGTTCAGATCGGAAACGTTCTTTTCCAGCTCTATTATGGTCGGTTCCTGTGCGCTTGCCGTCAGAAATCCGGCAAGCATAAAGGCCATAAGGAAGATTGTCTTACGCATCGGTAGTATTTGTTTAGGCTCTATGATTATGAACGAATACAATCCGCAAGAGAAGTGATCTCTTCTTCTATGGCGTTCCGAAATGGTATTTCACCTCGATCGAAGGAATCACAAGCGAGTTCGACTCCCACGGACGCGGGTCGCGGAACAGCGGTGTGAAGTACTTCCCCTGCAGCTTCAGGTCAAGAGCACGTCCGACCACAAACTGCAGCCAGACATTCCCCTGAATCGATCCGTCGAAGTACTGGAATCCGGCACCGTAGGGAATATCGGTTCCTCCCTTCATGTACTCCAGTCGTCCGGCAACGCCCCCGCGGGTCTCCCCGCCGACTTCCCTGAGCGAAATCGTCGTATCGATTCCTTCGCCCGGGCCGAAATACTGCTGCCGCTCGTATGTATCGACGCCGTAGACCGCTCCGCCGAGTTTCAGGCGGAAGAGATGCTGGGCATCGTTGTCGGCGTAGAACCCGAAGGAATAGAAGCCCTGGAATGCGTAACGAATCAGATAGGCAACTTCTCCGCCGACCCGCCGGTTGGTATCGCCGGTCGGACTGATATCGAAGACGCCGGGAACCATTGCCTCGGTCGATGCTTCGCTGAAGGTGTAGGAGGCGTGGAAGTTGAACAGACCGGAGTTGTTCAGCATCGGCGCGGTGAAGTCACCGCCGAAGGAGATACCGTAACCGCCGAGAATCTTCTGCGGCTTGTCGAACAATCCGCTCTCTGCCACCGTCTCCCCGCCGAACCGGGGCGACGGCAGAACGGCACCGATCTTGACGTTCCGGAGAATGGCATTCAGAGTCATCCTCCCCCCCCAAATCGACGGATAGTTCAGCTCGTCGAAGTTGTTCAGGAGCTCGACTCCCCACTTCGTCTGCTTCACCTGATTGGCATCCATCTCGTAGTTGTAGTAGCCGGCGATAATATCGGTACCGACCACGACCTCGTTCGGGAACTCAACTGCGCCAGGAACCGCGGCACCCTCGACAACGTCAACGCCGGCTTC
>CBFGQN010000329.1:0-5221 GCA_965650895.1 uncultured Ignavibacteria bacterium
GCGACACTATCGCCTACGCCGTCCTCTACCGCCGCGATACGGTCGGGCAAAACAGCCCGTGCAACTGCAAGTGTAATTTCTACGAGAGGTTCGACACCTTTGCCATCACCCGCGCCCTCTATGAAGGCGCGGACACGATTACCGGAGGGTTCCGCGCGTTCGGCAGCCTCTACCGGATGGACCCGGTGCGTCCTGTGCCGCGCGGCCACTGGGGTGATATGATCGGGGAGAATGCCGCGACGTGCGACTCCATCTGGGGAACGCTGAACACGGCGAGCCGGGAACGTGATCTGGGCATGGATTTTTCCTACAAGCTCTATTCCACCGGGGTTGTACCCGTTCGTTTCCTGCGCAGCAGCTTTAACCGCCATCTCTTCGACGTGGTCAAGCGCGGCGGCATGGATTCCATCCTGCGGGCCGAGATTGCCGATATGGTCGGCGAACCCCGGTTTGACAGTCTCCTCTGGCGGATCAGCCTGAAAGACGAGGGGGACGATTTTATCTTCCAGCAGGTATGGGGCGTCCTCTCCTCGAAGTTGCAGGACTTGCTGGCCGAGCAGGGCCGGACATGGCAGGTCTTCGCCAATCCCGTGCTGGACTTTGACAGCTTCCGTCTGATTTCCGGGGACATGGATACGACGCGGTTAAAACTGATCCACAACTACGCGCCGCAGTGGTACGCAGGCTTCCCCCTGCCGGAACTGGTGGCCGACACCGCCCGCATGGCCGGTCTGGCCGCCGATTCCGCGTGGTACGGCGCGTATCTCCGCTACAATACGATGGAGGATTACCGCAAGTATATCAGCGAGACCGCACAGTTCCGCTACCTTGATGCGGTAGACCCCGGCAGTCTCGTCTGTGGCAATGACGGCACGAATACCGTCCGGGCGATTGATGTCGCAAAATTCAAGTTCCGCCGCTTTGCGCCAGCCTTTCCGGTTTACGGTAATGTGCAGGTACACGGGAACATGAAGATCAACGGCACGCTTTCCGAACGCCGCCTGAACTTCGATCCGCCGCCGCCGAACATCATTCGCAAGAATATCTGGATCACCATGCTTTCCGGTGCGGACGGGGTGTGGTTTTCGGATTTCAATTACAACGGGTTCGAGTTCGGGCCGCTGCCGCCCACGGATTACTTCACGTTCAATCCCCTCTCCTATACTGATTCCGCGCTCGATGTTTACGTCGCCAATCTGCCAGACTATGCCGTCCTCACGCATCCGAACAACGTCAACGAATTCACGCCGCACATGTGGGTGGGATTCAAGGCGCGGTTCAACGCGATCGAGGAAACCATTGCCGAGATCAGGAAGATCGACACGCTGATCGGATGGAAGAATCTGGTCTTCAATGCAGAGCAGATGAGCGTCAACGACACGCGCCAGATATTCGCCGATTTCCCGCTGGTCGATACGCTCTATGTGCGGCAGGCAAAACGCTACAGTCTGGGCGCAGGCGGCACGTTTCTGGACAGCACCGCCGTGGATGCGCGGGATTCGACCTATGTGGAACTGTCCCACTTCCTCCCCGGTGCCGGGGACGCGACGGCGACCAGACCGGGGGTGCATTACATCTGCATCCTGAACAAACGCACATGGCCGATGGACACGCTGGTCAACGATACGATCTGGATTGACAAGGAAACGGGCGATTCCCTCACCACACCCATTCCGCGCACCCGCACACCGCTCGGATATATTGATGTCCGCAAGCCCGTGCTGCGCCTGCGCAATGCGGGCGCGGATTTAAGCGATTCCTGCATCATCGAGCGCGTCGGGCGGGCGTGGCAGGATACCGTCGCCTACAATGACCTGGTTGATCTCGACTGGCACAGGCCGGGCGAAGGCGGGCTTTACAGGATCACCCCGCTGCCCTCCGGCGTATCCGGTCTTGGCGTTGCCTACAACAACGCGGTGCGGAGCGAGAACACGGCAAGCGAAACAGACCCCGGTTATCAGGTGACGGTTGTCGAGAGGGATTCGGCGGTGTGGCTGCGGCGGTATACGCCGGGCAGCGGGTGGGGGGAAGAGTTTCTGGTTTCTTCTGTTGCGGATACGGCGCGGGTGGTGGGGCTTTCGCGGCGGCTGGCGCATAATATCTTGCCAGCCGTGGCGCGGGTGCGGGACGGGGAAGCCTTGCTGGTCGTCTGGCAGCGGCTGGATACGAACGATCTGGGAACGGTTCAGGCCCTTCATATCGCGGGCAAGCCGGATTCTGCCGCGATCGCGCTTGCAACGCCGCTGACGCTTTCGGCTCCCCGCACGATTGACCGCGACTGGATGAAAATGGCTCCCGCCGTCGTCGGGTTTGACGGGGGCTGGCTGATCGCATGGGGTGCGCCGACCAACGGCATTGAAGTCGCAGCCCTTCGCAATGAGAGCGCACCGGACGTGGCGGACGATCTCTCCGGCATCGCGCTGCTCAGGGGACAGCAGCTTGGCTATCCGTCGCGCTTCGGGCTGACGAATATCACCGTGCCGCTGGACAGTATTTCCATGTACCCGACGCTCGCCTATGTGCCGAACGAACAGGTCTTGAACCCCGGACAGTCCAACGAACAGCGTCTGCGCTGGGGGCATCTGGCGTGGCAGCAGGGGGCGGATTCGTCTGAATCCATCCAGTCCTCCGGCCCCTTTATCATGTATAAACAAATCGGCGTCGATTGGCGCGTTGACACCGTGCAACCCCTCCTCAAGCTCAACCAGCCCGTTGAACACGTCTCGCAGAGTCTCCCCGGCTGTCGCTTCTACCATCCGTCGATTGCGGCGGATTCGCTGCGCGTCGGCGTCGCGTTCGAGAGCCGGGCCTTGCTGATGTCGCTCTCCCTTCCCTTCGGCGTGCCTGTGGGGGAGATCAAGGCCGTGACCTTGCGCTTTCGCGATTCCCTCAAAGCCGACGGCAATCCCGCCAACGCCCGGCGGTGGAGCAGTGCGGCCTATTACTGGGGGGATAGCTCGAACTTCTATGTTTATCCGTCCTTGACGGAGTTCCCGGTAAAGTCCCGCGCCGGCCTGCTGAACACGCCGGAGGGAGCCTTGGCATGGTTCAACCAGACGGACGGCACATCGCAGTGGAGTTACCGTTACGGTGAACTTCTGCCGGGGGCATTGCCGGACGGCAATTACCCGACGATGATGCTGGCCCCTGCCGTGGCGCAGGAACCGATCACGCAAACGGGTGTGCTTTATCGGGAAACGGATTCCTTCTCCAGACAACGCGGCTGGGGAGAGACAGGCACCTACTATCCGGCGCGCATGATCACGGACGAGACCTACGCGCTCGACGGATTCCGCGACATCTTCACCGTGCTGCCCCGCACCAGCGGCATCCACGCGCACCTTGCCATCGGCAGCAGGGTTCCGGTATCATTGACGCCGTGCGACTTTGCGGCGGTACAGGCGGGGCTTCTCTTCGACCATGTGGACGGCGGACACCGCGATACCTTCACCGTGCTTCCCGGCACCTTCTTCTCCCCGCCGGAGGGGGGCGATACGTGGATTGAAGACCCTGACGACGGCTCGAAAGTGGCACGGACAGCAAGTTTTCCCGCAGGGACGATTGCCACGACCGTGCGCCGCTACGTCAGCCGCACATCCGATGCCGTTACGTGGCTGAATACCTTTCCCTACGATACGGTGATGCTCTCCCAGCCGGACGTGAAGATACTGACCGAACTGGTGCGTGTCTCTGACGGAACCGTGCTTTGGCAGGACGATACGATCTCCGTGCGGGACATGACGTCCGACGTGCTGGCAGAAGTCGTCACGGTGCCGACCGATATGGTGACGCCCTCCGGCACGATGGTCTACACCCGCATCCGCGCCGTGCCGACGCTGGACGTGGAATATCTCTTGAGCGCAGGGTTCCACTTCTACGAGGGCAATACCGCGTGGATTGCCAGCCCGAAACCGTCAAGCCCGTGGCAGATCGAACAGCAGACAGGAAATGAAGCGGGAGAAGCCATCCTGCGTGTCCAGGTCATCCCCAATCCCGCACGTGACCGGGCGGAGGTGCGGGTCACAGTGCAACATCCCGGCACGGTCACGGTCTCCGTCTGGAGCCTGCTCGGCGAACACCTCGCCGACCTGCCGGCCATAGAAGCAGAAACCGCAGGCGTCTACACCGTCGCGGTTGACCTCTCCAACGTCCGCCCGGGTGTCTATCTCGTCAAGGCAGAAGCAAACAACACAATCGCCACCAGCAGGATTCACGTAGAATAACAGAGCTTATCACCGGACATCACAGGGCAACCCTTGCGCAACATGACGGGCGCGGGGGTTGCCTTTCTTGTGTATGTGATCGTGTATGCTGCGCTTTTGTCCGCCTGACTCCGCTGCCCCACAATAGCCAACCACTTGCAACCGAGAAAACAAACCCGTGGCAACCATTTGCTCGATAGATACGTTTTGTCGTACATTTTATTCCCCATTTCAAAACCAAGCATTGATTTTTCTCCGTAAATTGAATCTGATCTTAAGAACAGTTTTAAAATATACGCCATGACTTCTCAACAAGCGTTTAATTTTGCAGTCCAAAATGACTGGTTACTTGATGCAATCTTGGCTGGAGACAAAGCGAGCGAAGAAGCCGCCGAGTCTTGGTACTCGACCACCACAAAAACTTTCATAAAGAGGGAGATGATACACCGGGAGATCAAGACCTATATCGCCGACGAGGGATTGGTGGGGGTTGATATTTTGTATCGCAGCAATCAGGTCATACTCCTATTCAGGGAACCGCTTCTGGCGATCATTCTGAAGAAGATGCGGGAAAGGCGGATCACGATGACAAATTCACCACGATCCCGACTGATGAGTCATCAGGATTTACCGCTGTTATACCACGGACAGTGGATACGTCCGACATATGCCTTCCTCGCATATCAAGAACATCGGGAGCATAAAAACATTGAGATGGGTAATCTGCTCTGCATCGATCACGGCGATGAAGTCGCATGGAATGTCGAAAAAGATTTTCGGACAGGTACTATCCATCTCGTAGATACACAGTTAAAATTCGGGTTCAGGGATGACAATGTTGTCTATGATAAAGCAACATCCGATCTTCTGGCTCTGATCAACAATAAACAGGAGGAGAACAAGGAACAAAAGACACGCAAAAACAGAGTTACACCTATTATCCGCAAATCGGATCAAGGGTTGAATTTCAGGAGAGAATAGTTCACACGATCGCAACACACACATCTATGAAAAGCCAG
>CBFGQN010000330.1:0-5215 GCA_965650895.1 uncultured Ignavibacteria bacterium
CCTCAACCGAAGAGAAGGTCAAGGAAGCGATGAAGGTCCTCTGGAACGAGATCCAGGCATTCGATTCGCCGGACTATTTCACCGATGAGGAGCTTGAGACCGCAAAGGCATACCTGCGGGTCGAGCATCTCTATGATGCTGAGGAGACGAACGAGTGGACCCATACGATCGGTTTCTGGTGGAGTACGACCGGTGGTCTGGATTACTTCCGGGGCTATCTGGACAACCTTTCGCAGGTAACCCGAGAGGATATTCAGAATTTTGTCCGGACCTACATCAAAGGGAAAAACTATGTTCTCGGCGTTGCGGCAAATCCGACAATGCTGGGGAACCTGAATCTGACTCCGTCGACCGTGCTTCGATAACCGCAACTATGTGACAACGCAACGCAGAACATTACCGATATGATCACAACACATATTCCGCTTCGGTGGATTTCATTGACGCAATTACGACGGAGCGGCGTGCTTCTCTTGCTTCCCCTCTTGTTCTTTGCCTGCAGCAGCGCAAAGGAAACAACCGGGGGGGGGACCACCGGGAGCCAGCGAGTCGGTGACCGGGAAAGCGATGCTCAGGGGGGCGTGACGGTTGTGGAAGAGGATGATATCAACGAGATGCTCCGCGCGGCCGCTACGGAGATTCCGGAAGAGATAGAGGAGTTTACCGTCGACGGACTGAAGGTGATCCTCCGTCCGACCGGTTCCAGCTTCCACACGGTTGTGACGAAGCTCTATATCCGGGGAGGACTGCCCGCCCTTCCTGAAGGCATCTCTCCTGCGGTCGAGCAGATGGCTCTGGATGTTCCCCGCTTCAGCGGACCGGCCTGGATGGACCGGAGCGATTTCCTTCGCGAGCGCGACCGGATGCATCTGGGGCTGGGGGCGACGGCCGAACGGGATTTCTCGACGTTGACGCTCCGCTGCGTCGACGAGAATTTCGACCGGGCCTGGAGTCTGTTCGCCGGAATGATTACCGATCCGTCGTTCGATCCGGTTGCCATGACCAATATCCGCGAGCGGGCAATTACCGGCGTGCGGAACCGGACGATCGTTCCGGAATCCTACGCAGAGTACCTTGCCGACAGCGTCTTCTTCTATGGGCATCCGTACGGACGCATCACACAGGAGGCCGATTTCGAGAGGATTACCGAGCAGGATCTGCGCGCCTATCACAAGGAACTCTTCGTCAAATCCCGTCTCTTTCTGGTTGTTGTGGGGAACGTGACGCGTCAGGAGATTACCGAGAAGATCAAGGCGACCCTGGCCACGTTGCCGAAAGGATCCTACAAGGATCCGAAGGTGCCGATTCCGCAGAACGCAAGTCGTCCCTCCCTTCTTGTGCGCAGTCCGTGGGGACGGGAGGCGATCCCGACGAACTATCTTGTCGTCCGTTTTCTCGGTCCGGAACACGACGATGATCTCTTCTATGCGATGGAGAGGCTTCGAAGCTTTGTGGGGGGATTCCTGTTCCGGGAGATTCGTATCGAGCGGAACCTGAGCTATGCTCCGGACGCCTCCACCTATAATCACAGGATCGGATTCGGCGACATCAGCATCTCGACCGCTTTGCCCGATTCGGCCTGGCGGGTGACCCGGAACAATATTCTGGATTTCTTCCAGGACAACATTATCCGGGAGGAATATCTTTCCGAAGTTCCGGCCACCTGGTATACCGGACAATATCTGGATATGCAGACGGCCGAATCCCAGGCAACGGAGCTCGGGTCGGCATGGTTCTACAAGGGAGACTGGCGTGAAGCCTATCGTTCGCTGGAGCGCTTTATCAAGGTGACGCCGGAGGAACTGAACGAGGCGGCTCTCCGCTACATGGATAATTTCACCATCGTCGTCGTCGGCGATCCCGGTGCGGTTACTCGCTCGGAATATCTTACCGAGGATGTGGAGGCTAAGGAAGGGAGTTCATCGGATGTGCCGGGGGCGCGGAGATGACGATGGCGTACTGGGGACTCCTTCTGGCGTTGCCGGTCGGATTCTCTCTCGGACTGCTCGGGGGGGGCGGGAGTATTCTCGCCGTCCCCGTCTTCGTTTATGTGCTCGGCATCGATCGATCGCTTGCCATTCCGGCAAGTCTGGCGGTGGTCGGTCTTACCAGTTTCATCGGCTCTCTCTCTCATCGCAGGGAAGGGAACGTCGATCTTTCCGCAGCGATCTACTTTGCCCTCGGCTCGATGCTCGGCTCGCTTGCCGGGGCGGAGCTCGGATTGCGCATCGCCGACGTGATCCAGATGATCTTCTTCGGTTGTGTGATGCTGGGGGCCGCCTTCTTCATGTTCCGGGGCAGACCGGAATCCGGAGGAGAGGTGGAGGCGAAGCCGTTCTGGATTCTTCTGCTGATCGGCGCCCTCGTCGGTCTGCTGATCGGCTTTGTCGGAGTCGGCGGCGGTTTCATGTATGTGCCTGCGCTGATCTTTCTTGTAGGGATGGGAACGAAGCGGGCGGTCGGCACAAGTCTGATGATTATCGCGTTGAACGCCGCAGTCGCCTTCACGCGCTATCTGGTCGACGGAGATGTCAGAGCGGGATTCATGACGACCTTGATCGGCGACATCCCCCTCTGGATTGCGCTGGTCGTCTTCACCCTTCTCACATTTGCCGGAGTCTTTGCAGGGACGGCTCTGGCAAAGCGTACCGAGCCGGGAAGGCTTCGCCGCTGGTTTGCGCTGCTTCTGATCCTGATGGCGATCTATGTGCTGGCCGAGGAGATTTCACGGCTCTGAGTCCGTTTGTGGAGATCGGATAAAAACGTACACGGATCAGACGGATCGGAACGGATGCACACGGATATGATCCGTGCCGATCCTGTTCCATCCGTCTGATCCGTGTACTCGTTTGTCGGACAGGGAGGGAAAGATCCCGGAGTCAGAACTGCTCCAGAAACCGCATATCGTTCTCATAGAACAACCGGATGTCGTCCAGTCCGATCGCCAGCATCTGCGTTCGTTCGATTCCCATGCCGAAGGCGTAGCCGCTGTACTCTTCGGGATCGATGCCGCAGCCGGCCAGGACGCTCGGGTGGACCATGCCGCAGCCGAGAATCTCCAGCCAGCCGGAATATTTGCAGACCCGGCACCCCTTTCCCTCACACAGAAAACAGGTGATGTCCATCTCCGCCGACGGTTCGGTGAAGGGGAAGAAGGAGGGACGGAAACGGAAGCGGATCCCCTCGCCGTAGTAGGCCCGGGCGAATTCGAAGAGCGTCCCCTTCAACTGCGCCATCGTCACCCCTTTGTCGATGTAGAGTCCCTCGACCTGATAGAACTCGGCCAGCGCCCGTGCGGTGATCGCCTCGTTCCGGTAGACCCGTCCCGGCATGATCGCCCGGATCGGCGGTTTCTGCGACTGCATCAGACGAATCTGCACCGGAGATGTGTGCGTCCGCAGCAGCAGGTCCTCGCGGTCGCCGTGCTTTACGAAGAACGTATCCTGCATGTCCCGTGCCGGATGGTCCGGCGGAAAGTTCAGCGCCTCGAAGTTGTGATAGTCGTCCTCGATGTCCGGACCCGTGGCGACGGCAAAGCCCATGCGGATGAATATCTCCTCCATCCGGGCCTTGGCCTGCATGATCGGATGTTCGTGCCCGTGGTAGAGTCGGCGAGCCGGAAGGGTGACGTCTTCGGTCGGACTTCCGCTCTTCGGTGCGGCGACGTTCCGCCTCTCTTCAAAGCCCGATTCGGCCATCGTTCTGAGGGCGTTCAGTTCCTTCCCCACCACCGGCTTCTCCTGGTTTGCCACCTCGCGCAACCGGTCGAAGAGGGAGGCGATCGTCCCCTTGCGGACCAGATGTTTCAGCCGGAACTTCTCGATATCCTCCGGTGAGGAGATGCCGGCCAGATCGGCCTCGATTTGCGAGCGGAGTTCTTTGATTTCTTCGCGCATGAATTCTCGGACTCAATAGTGGTTTTTGTACGAGGCTGAAAATACAAATCCCTTCTTCGTTGCTGAAGAAGGGATTTGTATTGAACGTTCATTTATGGCCGTTGGGTCAGCGATCCTGTCGGATTCTTGATTCCATTGGATTTCTGGTCCCGTTGGGCCATGATGCATCATGGTCCTACCGGGTGGTGACGTGCTGGACGATCCGCGTGAAGGTTTCCGGCTGGTTCATGGCGATGTTGGCCAGAATCTTCCGGTTGATTTCCAGACCGCTCTTGTTCAGATCACCGATCAGGCGACTGTAGGTCGTGCCGTTCAGACGGGCCGCCGCGTTGATGCGGACGATCCAGAGACGGCGGTACTGACGCTTCTTCAGGCGACGGCCGCGATAGGCGTGTTCCCAGCCCTTCTCGATGTGATTCTTGGCGATTGTCCAGACGTGCGACCGCAGGCCCCAGTAGCCCTTGGCGTGCTGCATCATGCGCCGGCGACGATTGCGCGACGCTACCTTGTTCCGTGAACGTGGCATGGTATACTTCTCAGATTTTTGATGATTGATTGACGCGGGCGAGCATCTGAACGGAAGCCGGACGTGAATCCGTTTCCGTCGCCGTTTCTCCGGCGCTGCACCTCGCGTATGTGAATTGTTCGGACATCATTGATGCGGGCGGCGATGTCCCTTCCGCCGGTCGCTTCACACGTGAAGCGACTTCGTATGTGAAGCGACTTCACGCGTGTGAAGTCACTTCGCATGTGAACTCTTATCCTGCCCCCAGCATCCGCTTGATCCGCCCCTCGTCCTCAGGACCGACGATCCCGGACTGGCGCAGATGGCGCAGACGCTTCGGCGATTTCTTGGTCAGGATGTGGGAGCGGTTGGCTTTCTCCCGCTTCAACTTTCCCGATGCTGTCAGCCGGAAGCGCTTGGCCGCTCCTCTGACGGTTTTCATTTTCGGCATACTCTTCTCCTGCTGTCTATACTACGTGTTGTACGTTATTTCTTCTTCTTGTCCGGAGCCAGGGTCATGTGCATGTTCCGCCCGTCCATCCGGACGGCCTGGTCAACTTTCGAGACATCGGCCATATCCTCGATGATCCCCTTCAGCAACTCCTGTCCGATATCCTTGTGGGCCATTTCCCTTCCCTTGAAGAAAACGGAAAACTTGACCTTGTTTCCCTGTTCCAGCCACTCGCGGGCATGGCGCTTCTTGAAATCAAGGTCGTGCGTGTCGGTTCGCGGATGAAGACGGACTTCTTTCAGCTGCTGCTGATGCTGACTTTTCCGCTGTGCCTTCTCCCGTTTCTGCTGCTCGTAGCGGTGT
>CBFGQN010000331.1:0-5197 GCA_965650895.1 uncultured Ignavibacteria bacterium
CACTGATCCGGACAACGCCGGGTCACGACATTCGCTTCTATGACATCGGGAACCCGGCCTCGGTTCGGGAACTGGGAAAGATTGAAATTCAGGGGAACAGCGACGTTGCGGCAACCGGAACGTATATGTATGCCGACCGTGAGTACGATCTGATGGTCTACGACATCAGCAATCCGGCATCACCCCAACTGATCGACTCGGTCGGCAAGGTCTTCCAGACGCTGAACGATTACGTGATCTGGGAAGGGAGAGGATGGGAAGGGGACGACGTGGTCGGCGGGGCATCCGGGTGCGGTTCGGGATGTGCCGAAAGCGTTGACGCTCCCCTTGCTTCCCCCAACGCCGAGTCCACCGGTGACGGATCGGGTCAGGGAGGTTCCCTTGCCCGCTTCATGATCGTAGGAGATTATCTCTACTGCATCGACCGGGAGCAGATCAAGGTGTTTGACATCGCCGATCCTGCCCGTCCCCGCTATCGCAATACGGTCTATGTGCAGTGGGGAATCGAGACGCTCTTCCACGAAGGGGAGAACCTCTTTATCGGCGGACAGGAAGGGATGTACATCTACTCTATCGAGAACCCGGAAGAACCGGAACGGGTATCGGAGTTCACCCACCGCCGAAGCTGCGATCCGGTTGTGGTCGACGGAGACAGAGCCTACGTCACGCTTCGCGGCGGTTCTCCGTGCGGCGGATTCACCAATCAGCTCGACATTATCGATATCCGGAACGTCAAGAAGCCGACGCTCCTCAAGACGGTGGAGATGGAAGGGCCGTACGGTCTGTCGGCCAGGAACGGGACGGTCCTGATCTGCGACGGTCAGGCCGGACTGAAAACCTTACAAACAAACGATCTGGCAAACATCACACAGTGCGGTCTGCTTGAGGGTCTGACCCCGTACGACGTCATCTGGTACGGCAACCTTCTGATCGTCACCGCCGAGGAGGGATTCTTCCTGTATGATGCAAGCGATCCGTGTAATCTGAAAACCTATGGAAAACTATTCTGATCGGAATTATTCCGCTCCGGCTTCAGGGCCGGAGCCTGTACGGACATGGTGCACCATGTCCGTACAGGCTCTCTTCCCAGCTCTTCTTCTGGCCCTGATACTGGCATCCTGTACCGGCACCACCGACGGCAATACGCTCAGCCACGGGAGAATCACCGGCCCCGATTACCGCAGGTGTGCCAATCCCTGCTGTGGAGGCTGGTTCATCGAGATCGGCGGGAAGACATGGCGGTTCCTGGAACTTCCTCCGGGAAACGATCTGGACCTGAACAGTCTGGACATGAGTGACTTCCCGATCGACGTCACGCTCTACTGGCGGGTCTCCGATTTTCAGCACCAGTACGGATGCGCCGACGGATTGATTACGGTTGATGCGATCAGGAAACGGTAGAGGGAAGGGGTGGTTGGATTTCGGGGGTCAGGAATCGGCAGTCAGCAGTCAGCTTTTAGCAATCAGCTTTCAGCAGTCAGCTTTCAGCAGTCAGCTTTTAGCGATCAGCTATCGGCATCGGCTTTTGCTTTCAGGGGTCGGATTTCGGCTTTGGGTTGAAGTTGCTGATGTAGGCTACCAGATCATATTCGATACGGACAGTGTTCTCCTGCTGAAACTCGGCGAAGATTTCGCTCAGTCGGCCCACCATCGGCATGTAGTCGGGGTGCCCCGGCCTCGGGATGTAGGAAGAGGATTCCAGTCGCCCGCGTAATCCGTCCGGATCCAGAAGCTGCTCGTTGTACAGACGGAGCGTCTGCACAACGTTGGGGTGGAAGAACCGGACGATCTCCTCGTCGCTGATGTTCTGATGGTTGACCTGACGGTAATCCGTTCCGAATTGCAGCAACATCTCCTCGTAAGCCTCCAGAAAAGGTGTGCCGTGTGTTCGGCGACTGTTCCAGAAAAGGATGACGTGCCCCTGCGGCTTCAGAATCCGTCGCCACTCCTCTTTTGCCGCCTCGCGATCGAACCAGTGGAACGCCTGACCGGCAGCGATCAGATCGACACTCTGATCGGGAAGAGCTGTTTCCTCCGCCTGTGCGTTGATGCTGTGAAAGTCCTCAAAACCGGCCAGGTATTCCTCGGCACCCCGACGCATCGCCGCATTCGGTTCCACCCCGTAGACCGTCATACCGTGACGCAGAAAGATCTCCGAGGAGATACCGGTCCCCGAACCGATGTCGGCAACCACACTCCCTTTTTCCAGACCGATCAGATCGTGCAGCGAAGCGATCAGTCCGTCCGGATAGCCGGGACGGTATTTAATGTAGGCATCGACGCGATCGGAGAACCGCGTCGTCGGATCCTGCTCTTTCAGGTCTTTCCCGTCCATGGCCGTCATGTTGTTCGCTTTATGTAGATATAGTGGAGGCCGGCATCGCAATCCGGTCACCGTGACTTTTCGGAGCGGAGATCACCAGGAAGTGAAGATCGGCGTCGCTCCGGTTGCTGATGCAGTGGGGAGTTCCGGGGGAAACCTCGATTCCCTGACCGGCTTCCATCCTATAAACCTCTCCATCGATCTCCATTGTTCCCGATCCGGAAAGGATATAGAAGAATTGTCGCGCCCGTTCGTGACGGTGTCTCGTTTCCGATGTTCCGGACGGCATCCGTTCGCGAATGACGCTCAGATCGTCCCCCTTCAGAAAGTGCCAGCCGTCGCACTCCTCTCCCCAGAGATAATGCTCGGCACAGGTCATGTCGATTGCGGACATACTGATAATACCCTCCACAGTTGCAGCTTGATAATGAAACGTTGCGGGAAAGGACATTGATAGCAAACGGCTTCTCATTCTTCTGGTGGTCGGCAGTGCGGAAAAAGACCGCGGGACTATTGAAGGGGCAAAGGTTTTTGCCCCCTACGCACCGATAGCCCACCGGAAGAACCGGTTCAACGACTCGATCTCCGGCTTCTCACCGACGTGCTCGACGTGAATCGACTCCATCCGGTTCAGTTCGGCTTCGATGAAGGCATTGAAGATCGGAATGCGGGGTCCGCTGTCGAGTTCGTCTCCGGAACGCTTTCTGAGCAGCAGTTCGTCGATCTCCCGACGGAGCGACGGATCGTCGACCAGCCGATCGACAAGATGCCCGAACTCCATCGGCACCGGACCGAGATCGGCCTCCACCCATTTGATCGCAAGCAGGGGACGAAGGACATAGAAGTACTTCTTCGTCCTGACGGTATCGGTCTGCAGGTATTCCTTGTAGTTCCCCTGTGCCATGTTCAGGTAATGATGAAGCGAAGCCCGGGGAGAGTAGTAGATCGGCAGAAGTTCACGGAACTTGGGGGCGATGCCGGTCTTCTCTCTGTAAACGATGGGCGAAACGAGCCATTCGAGGAGAGGAGGATTGGACTTGCGAAGGAGCTTCAGTCCCTTCCGCAGATCCCACCCGCTGATGTCCAGCTTGTCGTCGATCGGCCTCTCGATCACATCCCGTCGCAGTTCCGGATCAATCGAGAGATACCAGTCCCGCTCGCGGACGTAGAGGAACCGGACGTCGTAGTCGCTGTCCCGGCTCGGAAATCCCCATGCACGACTTCCCGATTCCACCGCAAGGAAAATCGTCACGTTCTCCTCCCGCTCGATCTGATCGAGACGCTCCAGAACTTCAGCCTGCACATCGGCCGGAATGATATGGTTGTCGATCTGCGCCATAACCTTGATGCTTGCCTTTAATGTCGGGCGGGGGGAATGACCGGGATATGATATATGGCCATCCATGAAGGGGCAAAGGTTTTTGCCCCCTGCGATTCTCTGTGAACCCGACCATTGATGGGGCAAAGTTTTTGCCCCCTACAGTTCTCTATGAACTCTACGAACTCGAACTCATTCCGGCGTCCGGTACAATTCCACATCCTCCCAGCTCAGCGGATCCTCGATCGGTTCCAGGTGCGTGAAGATCGATGTTCCCAAGGGCAACGCCGCGCGAATCTTCTCCTCGATCTCCTCGGCCAGATCATGTCCCCGCTGCACCGTCCAGTCTCCCGGCGTCAGCAAGTGGAAGGAGACGAAGCTTCTTCCACCGGACTGCCGGGTCCGAAGTGCATGATAGTGAATCCCCTCCTTGTGGTAGGTCCGCAGAATCTGCTCGATCTCCTTGCGCTGCTCGTCCGGTATCGCCTTGTCCATCAACCCGTGAGCCGAACGCCACATCAGCGTGGCACCGGAACCGACGATGTGAAGGGCGATCGCCAGACCGATCAGCGGATCCAGGATATGCCACCCGGTCAGCACCACGACTCCCACACCGAAGAGAACGCCGACCGACGTCCAGACATCGGTCATCAGGTGATGACCGTCCGCCTCAAGCGTCAACGAACGCTCCTGTTTGCCGACACGAAGCAGAATGCGGGCAACGACAAGGTTGATGACCGACGCACAGCCGGAAAGGATCATCCCGAGATTGATCTGTTCGATCGGTTGCGGGGCAAACAGCCGGTTGAAGGCCGGAATGGCGATACCGACTGCAGCCACGACAATCAGTCCCCCTTCGATTCCACTGGAAAAATATTCCGCCTTGTCGTGACCGAACATGTGTTCCTCGTCCGGCGGACGGGCCGCAACGGTCAGCATCACCAGCGCAAAGATTGCGGCCGCAAGGTTGACGACCGATTCGAGCGCATCGGAGAGAAGACCGACCGAGTCGGTAATCAGCCATGCCCCCGTCTTCAGTCCGATCGTCAGAACGGCTGCGGCAATCGAGAGCCATGCGTAGCGTGTCAGAGGCGTTCTGTCCATTATCCTCCTATGGTAGCAAGATGCCCCGCCGCAACGCAAGACTGATGGGAGCAAAAATCAGGAAACAGAGTGCTGCGATTCCGTAGAGTCCCCAACCGCTCGGCAACGCTTCCATCCCGACAAAGACAATGGAGGCGGCCGGAACAACAAACCGCCAGAGTCCCTTCAGCAGATCGGTGCGGGAGACGCCGAACATCAGGGCGATCAATCCCAGACCGAAGATCACCGCGCCGGCCACAAAGATCGCCGGAACAAGTTCTCCGCTTCCGTCAAAGAATATCTGCGATGAGGCCCCGGCCTCGACCACAGCAATCGGACCGACCCCGTCGGCCCCGAGGCCGACCGCATGCAGACTCCCCCCGACGGCCACCCGCGGGAGGGCGATCAACACCCGCTTCCGCTGTCCTTTCCGGTAGAGGAAATCCCCCACGCAGCAACAGGCCAGAATCCCG
>CBFGQN010000332.1:0-5168 GCA_965650895.1 uncultured Ignavibacteria bacterium
TCCGATATCGGTGTTGATCACCGAGACGTATCGTCTGATCGCCGGGGATGAGTCGTCGTCGGATCGCTGGTCGAGTGTGATGGCGAGTGTGGATCACAGCGAGATCACGCTGTTGACGAAGTTCGCAGCAGCCGGGGATGGAGCCTTGACGTTTGCAGCGACGACGGCGTTGGCTGCATTGGATCCGGAGCGGAGTCTGACATTGGAGGGGCTGGCCGGGACAGCGGAATTCACCTATCACTGGAGTATCGGCAAGCAGTTGACGCCGACGGCGTCGATGCAGTATCAGCAGAACCAGATCAATGGAGTTGTCAACTGGTGGAACAACAGCAGTACGCTTGATAAGTGGAATACGGGAGGGCAAATCGGTGCGGCGATTGGTTTAGCTTGGTTAAGCAAACGGTTGACTTCGTTGGAGACTAGTAGTACGAATGTTGCAAATCACAGTGTTTTTGCTAGTCCTGCTAGAAGGATTGGGCTTGCAAATGAAGAACTCGTGCGTCGTGCTGCGACAAAAGCCGAAACAGCAATTGGAGGTACAGGTCGGTTCGCAGGTACGGCAAAACATACATATGCAAATGATTTGTTAAGTCGATATCAAAGTATATACGGAGATCGTGGATTGCGATTTAACTACTACTTTAACAATAATCATATATTGGGACCAGGAAATAGGGGCTTCTTGGATGTTATTGATCATTCTAATATGGTTATCTATGATTATAAATTCGGTAGTGCTACAATGGGCAATAAGCAATTTTTGAAATATTCGAGAAATTTTCCTGAGTATGGGATTGAAATAATAAAACCTTGAAAATGATACAGGATGCAAAAAGAACCATGAGGAAGATCGACCAAGATTGGCAAGAGTATATTCCAGAGTTGGCCGTGTTCTCTCCTGGTAAATTGTATAGAATACTAGGACCATTAGTCGTAGGTGTCGAACTGATCAAGCTTCCAAGAGTAGAAGCATACAGACCTCATTTCGTTGTATATCCCTTATGGGGGAATAGAATGGGGGATGATTTGAAATCCTGCTTAGCCGGACCTCTGGCTTTAATGGAATTCTATAATAAAAAGGGTCTGCAATTTTCTATTCCATATGCAAAGCACGAGGATCTATTCTCTGAAGTGGTGAGTGCTGTGAAGGAGCAAATTCCAGTACCTCTTGTAAAAAGCGTCTCACTGGCTAACGTACTTGATTTTGTGAAAAAGTACTCGAAAACTCTTCCTCTAAGTGCGTCACCAAATTCATATTTGCAAGCAATTATTCAAGAAGCTAAGATCAAACTTGCTCTTTATGTTAATAACATAGAATGTGTTCATTCTTTGCTTGTTGAAGCTAAAGAAAGGAATTGGGATATGAATCACTTTAATCTAGCTGGCGTGGATGTTGAAAGGTGGGTTGATACTTTGTCTTCGATTGTAGATAACAGAAATGAGTTCTTATCTGTCATTGGTAGGAATAAGGAAGAGAGTAGAATGCAATCCTTGCCTCAGTCGGAATTAGTAAATGCATAGAATATATACGGCGTTGTTGCATGAATCATGAAAGAGAATCTCTAAAGTTGGAGGACGACAGAATCCTAGCCCAGAGTGGCCATGGCATCATGATGTTGAGGGGGAGTATTGCAGCTTGTTCCTAAGTGGCAACACCAGTCGCCATTGTTTCAAAATGCTTTTCATCCCGGTGGAAAGGGAGGATATGCCATTTGGGCTATTCCTTTAGGAGCTCCAAGAAACTAAAATATGAGTGTATAGAATAGGCGTGACCTAAATGAATTGAATATTAACGACGGTGGTAAGAGAGTGAGTAGAAATCCTCCTGATAAATCAACTATTCAGCGATTTGAAGATGAATTTCAAGTTTATTTGCCTAATGACTATGTAGCTTTATTGATGTCCTCTAATGGAGGTCATCCTGAGCTTAGTACCTTTATCCCAACTACCAATGAATCTGCTTCTGATTGGAGTGTGGATTATTTCTACTGGCTGGATTCTGATATAGATAATGTCGGCAATTTGTGGTCAGTAACTACAACGTATCGACCTTATATCGGACCTGAATTTATTCCTTTTGCAGATGATGGTGGAGGAAATCAGTTTCTTGTCAAGGCGATAGGAGATAGTGATGAGGTGTATATATGGGTGCATGACGAGAAACCCCATTTCCGAAAAATTGCTAATTCATTTGCTGAATTTATTGATGGTCTTTATATAGATCCGGATTATATATAGTATACACGATCAGTACCTGTTCGGAATGCCTCAGCCGGACAGGACATGGGACAGCTCAGCGAGCTACCGCTACGGGTACAACGGGATGGAGACGGATCCGGAGGTGAAGGGGGAGCGTGGAAGCCATTACACGACGTATTTCCGGCAGTATGATTCGCGAGTGGGAAGGTGGTGGAGCAACGACCCGGTAGTGCATTCTGGGGAGAGCCCGTATGCGGCATTTCACAACAACCCGGCATTGTTAAGCGACCCGTTTGGAAATGATCCCCCGGATGATTCACCGAATGATCCGCCGGTTTATGGACCACCTGATCCTCTATGGTTGCCGAATCCAGACGATTATGAGAGAAGTACTGTCAGCAATGGGATGCTGACAGTACCAAGCGTCACACCGTGTGCAAGAGAGAAGAGTACAGGCCACGCTGCTTTTGTGCCTGCAACACCTCCCGACGTTACAGATTCTTCAGATTCTCATCGAATTCCCGAATGACGGTACGTACCTCTTCAGGGACATCGTCCGGGATACTCTCCAGCCTTGCTCCGGCTTCCAGCAGCAACCGTGCAACGGCCGGATAGTTCCCGTCGGGATTTCCTGCGTGGCAGGCACCGTGGCAGCACCAGCCGAGCGGGGAACTGCCGTGCGTCGGGTCGGGGCGGTTGACCAGTGCACGGACTTCCGGATAACGTAACCCGATCGCAACACACTGAACATGACCCATCCACGCCGCACAGTGAAGCACCGTTCCCCCATCCTGACCCGGGGTAGCGGGGTCGAATCCGAGCTCGAGCATGATCTCGACCGCAGCGGCGTTGCCTGTCCAGCCCGCATCCGGCAGTATGCGTTGATCTTCCGCAGTCAGTTCATCGAAGAGTGCGGGATGCTCACGCAAAATATCTCCGGCTTCCGAAGCATTGCCGTACGTACATGCGGCTAAAAAGAGATCTCCGGGATTCGCAAACGATCGCAACACATCGAGTGCCTCATGGTGTTCGAATTGTGCACCGACCTGAAGCGGCGAACGGTGTTGTCCGATGCTCCACGTATAGATATGGAAGCTCCCCGGCGGTTTCTCGCCGTATTTACCCTGACCGGTTCGAAGCGTGAGAAGCGAGGCGTCATTCTGAAGCAGTTCATGGAGCCGTTCCGACAGCCCGAGTGCTGCGGCAAGGAAGATGTCGGCTGTGGCCCCCTGCTCCACCAGATAGAGTGCCAGATCGTAGCGTCCCGCACCGCGACGACGTTCGAGCATCCATTGCGCCGGGGTGCTTCGGTGGTCGAGATCGCGTGCATCCGGGTCGGCTCCCCGTTCAAGCAATATATCCATGACCTCACGGGAGCGGGCAAAATGCAGAGGCGTCTGGCCGTCACCTCCACGTTCATGCACACGCGACGGCTCCCGGTCCAGTATCTCGCGGAGCAACTCCGGCCGGTCCAGATGAGCGGCTGCGCAGGCATCCGGTTCGGCACCGGCTTCAAGAAGGCGTTCGGCGACGACCCCACCGGCGATGTGCAGAGGATGCCAGCCCCCTGCCCACCAGTCGCTGCGCCGGTTCGGGTCGGCACCGAACTCGAGCAGCACCTCCACCATGGCCGGATCATTCTGCCCTGCCACATGGACGAGTGCCGGTGCATTGAACGGAAAGAACGGCTCATCAATGATTCTGCGCATCACGGGATGCCGTTGAAGCAACGTGCGGACTGCCGACGCATCTCCGGCTTCGAATGCCTGACGGAAATCGTTGAGTATGGGTGCGGCCATCATACGAATGCCCAGCGCTCTCAGCCTTTTGTAGATAGCCCGGTGCCAGGCCTGATTGTGAGAACCCGAGCGTTCGATGTGCGCCTTCAGTGTTGACCAGCTTGTAAAGCCGTATTCACGCGCTATGACAAGTTGCGCATCACTGAGCAAGAATCGGCTCTGCCGGGCTTTAAACTCGTTTGTACCTATGAATCTGGGGTGGAATTCCAGAACCCGGGCGAGCGACTCCAGGTCGCCCTCGTTCCAGGATGTGAGTAGATCCTTCGCCTGGTGTCTGAGATGCTCCAGGCTCGGTTTGGCAGGTAATGACTTGGATGGCATGACGAACTCCTTTCGTTACGCCCGTTGTCCGCATAAAACAGGCAGAAAGCAAGTTCGAAAACTTCTAAAATTGTTGAGGGTGGACTTCTGTCCTTTCCGCGGACCGGATGCGCCCCTTACGCTGGGGGAAAAGTAAGAATTCCCGTGGACGCAGCAATCGGAACAGCTCACGGGAGTTCTTCCCTCTGTGTACTTTTTCGGGGCAAGTCCGGATCGCCCTCTGGGCAAGCGGCCACCGGATGAAAGGGATCGCAGAGCTGACGCAGGAAGAGAAGGGGCGTGTGCTGGAGGGATTGCGGGAGAAGATGAAGAAGGCGGCGCAGTACATTGTCTCTGGTGTAAATGATGGGACAAAACCCCTATCAGATGTCAACCCTTATAAGACGATATCAATCGTGGAAAAAATGAGAAGCGGGAGATCCTCAACGAATCTCCCGCTTCTTATTCCTGTCGGCGTGGCAGGATTTGAACCTGCGACCCCTTCGTCCCGAACGAAGTGCGCTACCTGGCTGCGCTACACGCCGTCTGTCTGGTTGTGCCGGAACTTCTCTCTGATCCGGTGTGGTCAGGGACGGAATCGAACCGCCGACACATGGATTTTCAGTCCATTGCTCTACCAACTGAGCTACCTGACCCTGCGTTGCCCGACGTTGCCGCAATCGCAGCTCCGACCGTCAAGGGGAGACAAACTTACGATTGCCGGACGGTCAATCCAACATTCGGCGACCGTTATTTTCTGTGACGTGAACTTTCCCTGCGACCTTCAATCCCTCTCCGTTCATGCAACCAGAGCCGCCTTTGCTATATTCGTCGCATGGAGCAATTCTATTCGCATTTTCCGGCAACGCT
>CBFGQN010000333.1:0-5162 GCA_965650895.1 uncultured Ignavibacteria bacterium
GGGCCGCCTTCTGACTTATCGAGGATGGGTTTGACGTTGTCTGACTCTGAATCGCTGCGGCTGCACCGACCACATCGGCCGGACCGGTCATGAAGCCGATCCGCCATCCGGTCATCGCCCACGCCTTCGAGACACCGTTGATGGTGATCGCCAGATCGGCCAGTTCCGGCAACGAGCCGGGGGAGAAGTGGGGAACGCTGCCGTAGATGATCTTCTCGTACAACTCATCGGAAATCAGATAGACCCCGGCATCCGCCGCCAGTCGACCAACGGCTGTCAGTTCTTCCGGCGTGTACATCGTTCCGGTCGGATTCGACGGAGAGTTGATGATGATCGCCTTCGTCTTCGGTGTCATTGCGTCGCGGAACTGATCGAGCGATACCTTATAGCGGTCGGAAGCCGAGGTCTCCAGAATGACCGGCGTCCCCCCGAGCAGCATCACGATCTCCGGATAGCTTACCCAGAACGGAGCAGGAATGATCACCTCGTCTCCCGGATTGATGATCGCCATCATTGCGTTGAAGATGGAGTGTTTCCCTCCGGAGGAGACCAGGACGGTCTCGGCCGTCGCCGGTATGCCGTTCTCGGCAACGAACTTCTCAGCCACTGCCCGGCGGAGCTCGACGATCCCTCCGGCATCGGTATAGTGTGTGAAGCCGGAGGTGATCGCCTCGATGCCGACGGCGCAGATTCCCTCGGGCGTGTTGAAGTCGGGTTCGCCGGTGGAAAACGAGACCACGTCGATCCCTTCCTTCCGCATCGCCGTCGCCCGTGCGGCGATGGCAAGCGTCTGCGCCGGTTTTATCAGTTGCGCCCGATCCGAAAGTCTGCTCTGTTCAGTCAATGTCCGCTCCATGATGTTTGCAGTTCGTATGGTCCCGTGGTCCGGTCAACCGGCAACCCGCACGTTGGCGGGACCGAAGATGTCGTTCAGTTCCTGAAGAAGTTGTCGTGAAGGGGAGACGGTCGCCTTTCTGGCTCCCCAGCGTCCGACGAGGGCTCCCTGGCCGTCGTAGACCCTGAAGATACACTGCACATCTCCCTGATGGTTGTTGATGACCATCGCCGCCCGCTCGGCCGTTTCCCGGTCGGCTTCATCCAGGATTACGTTGATGGCGATCCCTCTGGTAAATTTCTGGAGCGCCTCGCTCATCGGCGTCACCTCGTCGGCGATGATCCGGAGCTTGTCGGCCCCCTCGATTTCCGCCCGTCCGGTGACGAAGATCATCCCTCCCTCGGCAACCATCGCCGCGTTCCGTCGCCACGCCTCGCTCCAGAAAACACATTCGGCTTTCCCGGTGAAGTCCTCGATGCCGACGATGGCAAACTGGTTCTCCCGCCGGTCAAGCTTCGTCCTGACGTAGGAGACGACGCCGCAGACGCGGGTCGGCCGGGTCGTGTCCAGTTCCTCCGGAAGTTCTCCGAACCTGATCTCGGAGAAGGTCTGCGCCTCCAGATCGTAGTCCTCAAGCGGGTGACCGGAGACGTAGAAATCCAGAACTTCCTTCTCCCGTTTCAGCTTCTCCATCCGGTTCCACTCCTCGACGTTCGGAAGCGCCGGTTCCGGAATCGTCGTGTCGTCTCCGTCCGGTCCGGCAATGGAGAAGAGGGAATCCATCCCCGATGCCTTCTGCTCGGCCCAGGCGCCGCCGTATCCGATCGCCGAATCGATCGCCTCGAAACATTGCCGCCGGTTCGGGTGGATCGCATCGAAGGCCCCGGCAAGGACCAGATGTTCCAGCAGTCGCTTGTTGATCAGCGATTTGCCCGACATCCTTTTTGTGAAGTCGAAGATCGAGGTGAACGGTCCATCCTTCTTCCTCTCGTCGAGAATCGCCTGCACCGCCGAATGTCCGACGTTCCGGATCGCCGCCATGCCGAAGACGATGCGCCCTTCCTTGTCGACCGAGAAGTTGACCATCGACTGGTTGATGTTCGGCGGAAGGACATGGACCCCGAACGATCCGCACTCGTCGATCAGCTTTACCACCTTGCTCTGGTCGCTTGCCTCGTTCGTCATGTTGGCCGCAAGGAATTCGGCGGTATAGTTCGCCTTCAGATAGGCGGTCTGATAGGCGACCCAGGCATAGGCGGCCGAGTGGGACTTGTTGAAGCCGTAGTCGGCGAACTTCACCATCATGTCCCAGATCTCGCTCGCCGTCTTCTTATCGATCCCTTGCGTGGTACACCCCTCGAAGTAATCCCCCTTCATCTCCTCCATGTACCGGATCTGCTTCTTCCCCATGGCGCGCCGCAGCGTGTCGGCCTGCGCCAGTGTGAAGCCGCCGAGTTGCTGGGCGATCTGCATGATCTGTTCCTGGTATACACAGATCCCGTACGACGTCCCCAGGATCGGCTTCAGCTTCTCGTGCAGATACTCGATCTCCTTCCGTCCGTGGCGCCGCTCGATGAAGTCGGGGATGTTGTCCATCGGTCCCGGACGGTAGAGGGCGTTCATGGCGATCAGATCATCCAGCCGCTCCGGCTTCAGTTGCTTCAGGTACTTCTGCATCGGCGGGGATTCGAACTGGAAGACGGCCGTCGTCAGTCCCTTGCCGATCATCTCGTAGGTGGTCTTGTCGTCCAGCGGAATCGCATCGATGTCCAGCTCGATCCCCCGGCGCATCTTGATCAGCTCCAGCGCATCCTCGATGATCGTCAGCGTCCGCAGACCCAGAAAGTCCATCTTCAGCAGTCCGGCATCCTCCAGATACTTCATCGTGTACTGGCTTGCCAGACCGGTCGTCGGGGTTTTGTAGAGGGGGATGTATTCCTCAAGCGGACCCGGGGCGATCACCACGCCGGCGGCGTGGGTGGAGGCGGCCCGGCTGAATCCTTCAAGCACCAGCGAGTAGTCGATCAGCTTTTTGATCTTCGGATCGGTCGACTCCTTCACCCACCGGAGTTCCGGATTTTCAATCGCATCCTTCAGCTTCTGGACGCGACCGAACTTGACCTGGATGTCCTTTGTGATTTCGTTAATGGTGGTGTGGGGGATGCCGAGGACCCGGCCGACGTCTTTGAGAACCGCGCGGGAGGAGAGGGTCGAGAAGGTGATGATCTGGGAGACCGCCTCCTCGCCGTATTTCTCCTTCACGTACTCGATCACCTTCTCACGTTTATCGTCGGCGAAGTCAACGTCGATATCGGGCATCGAGACGCGGTCGGGATTCAGGAAGCGTTCGAAGAGGAGGTCGTACCGTATCGGATCGATGTCGGTGATCCCGAGCGCATAGGCCACCAGACTCCCGGCGGCCGAGCCGCGTCCCGGACCGACCCGCACCCCCTGATCGCGGGCGGCCTGGATGAAGTCCTGTACGATCAGGAAGTATCCGGAATATCCCATCCGGGTGATCACGTCCAGCTCATACTCGGTCCGTGCCCTTACCTCGTCGTCGAGCCGTTCGTACCGCTTCTCGATCCCTTGCCAGGTCAGCTCCTTCAGATAGCCGTCCAGATCCTTTGCAGCCGAGGTGACCGGAATGGGGAAGTCCGGCATGTAGAGTTCCTGCGGGATTTCCAGATCGCATTTCTCGGTCACCTCGATTGTCCGTTCGATCGCATCCGGATATTCCTTGAAGAGCTTTGCCATCTCCTCGGCCGACTTGAAGTAGTAGTTGTCGGTTCCGTAGCGGAGTTCCTCTTCGATGTTGATGTCGACGCCGTTCTTCGATGCGTCCCGGATGTGAAGGAGCACGTTGTGGGCGACGGCGTGTTCCTTGCGGATGTAGTGACAGTCGTTGGTGGCGATCAGCGGAATCTGCAGCTCCTTTGCGAGCATCGGCATCCCTTCCAGGACCGGTCCGTCGACCGGGATGCCGTGGTTCTGGATCTCCAGATAGAAGTCATCGCCGAACAGTTCGCGGTACCAGATCGCCGCCTCCCGTGCCCGGTCCATATCACGGTTAACCAGGTGGGCCGAGACCACACCTCCGGCACAGGCCGACAGACAGACGAGACCTTCGTGATGTTCTTCGAGGATTGCCCGGTCGATGCGTGGTTTGTAGTAGAAGCCCTCGGTGTGGGCGCGGCTGGTAAGTTTGTTGAGTGATTTGTAGCCCTGATAGTTCTTTGCCAGGAGGATGAGGTGGAAGTAGTTGCGTCGTCTCTGGCTGCCGTTCTCCTTCAGCGAGGATTTATCGAAGCGGTCGCCGTCGGCGACGTAGACTTCGCATCCGACGATCGGCTTGACGCCGGCCTTCTTCGCTTTCTGGTAAAACTCGAGCAGACCGAAGTTGACGCCGTGATCGGTCAGACCGACCGCCGGCATTTTGTTCTCGACGGCAGCCTCGATCAGTCCGTCGACCGAACATGCTCCGTCGAGCAGCGAGTAGTGTGTATGGTTGTGGAGATGGACAAATTCAGGCATATCAGTGATACGGGACCGATGCGAGTTCAGATGTTGATTCAATCAAGGCGGGAAAGTAAGAAACCGGTGGGGAATGAAGAATGCCCTTGCGGGGGGAAATCAGGAGTTGTAGAATTGCTCACGAAGAAACACCACCCGTTAACCGTTATTGCACAAGGAAGAATATATGATGAAGGTGCAGCCGGATCGGGAGGTAGGGGGGAGGAGCGGAGGAAGAGGAACTCCCGTCGTGATCGCGGGAAAGCGTGATGCGGATTCCGATTCCGTGAAATCTCCTCTGAACATTTACCGTATGATACCACGCCAATGAAACGACTTCCGAATATGGGGGTGCTCATCCCTCTTCTGCTGTTGGGCTCCTGTTCAACCGGGACCGATCCGGGGGATTGCATGAGTATCGAATGTCTGCCGATCACCTACGACCTGACGATCTGGGAAGACCGATTCGTCGTCAATGATTCGGCTATTGTCTCCTACTCGGCTCAGGGGAGGATCAGATCGCATACCGGAATCGTCGAACGTGTCGAGCCGGAGTACAAGGTCTACCTGAACGGACTTTGGTTGTGGAGTCCCGAGGAGGTAATCGACGCGCGTACCGGCGAATTCTATCTCGGCCACCGGACCGACTCCATCTACGTTGCCCCGCCGGGGGGCTACAATGTCTGGCTTGTGTTCAAAAACGGAGGTGAGGCTCTCTTCGACAGCATCAGGACGCCGGCCGATCCGATCGCGATCGTCTCTCACCGGGAAGGGGATCTGTTCGACCCCGACGAAGATCTTGTTCTGAGGCTCG
>CBFGQN010000334.1:0-5143 GCA_965650895.1 uncultured Ignavibacteria bacterium
TTCATTTACTTGAAAAACTGATATGAAGAGATTGACATCCAGCAGATTCGTCCTGTCGGCCCTCCTGGCCGGAAGCCTTCTTGCCTCCTGCAGCGAGGAGACCACCACCGATCCGAACGGCGACAAGATCCAGGTGCCGCAGGCCTACACGTTTACCAGCCGGTTTGAAAGCGGTACAAGCAGTGTCAACTACGGTGGGCAGACGGTCCGGAACCTGCTGATTCAGGACGTCAGTTCAATGATCTCGAAACTCGGCACGTCGTCCGGAAGCGCGATCACGGCCGATCAGCTTCTGGCCCTCTACGACTACAGCGACGCAAGCGATCTCACTTCGAGCACCTCGACGGGAACTCTTCCCCCGCTCGAAGACAAATACTCCTCCATCTCGACCGGAAAAAATCTTTCCGGGAAGATCTCCGGAGATGTCGTCATCGGGACCGGCAAGACGGCCGATCAGCTTCTGCGGGAGTGGTTCAACACGATTGCCCAGCTTTCGGCACAGGGGAACCGGATCGGAACGCCGATGGCCTACACGACCGACGAGGGAGTGGACCTGAGCCAGATGGTCAACAAGCTGCTGCTCGGATCGGTCGCCTACTACCAGGGGACCGGAGTCTACCTGAACGGCATCGCCGAGAAGAACAATGCCGACCGGGATGGCGGAACGGCTCCCTATACATCGATGGAACATGCTTGGGATGAGGCGTTCGGCTACTTCGGTGCCGCGCGTGACTTCAACGGCTTCACCGACGCACAGCTTGCCGGTTCGACTCAGGATTACGTGAAGGACGTCAACGGTGACGGGAAGATCGATTTCCAGTCGGAATACAACTATGCCTTTGCCCGCGGAGCCGGAAAGCGTGACGTCGGATCGGTAACCGGAACCGATTTCACGAAGTCGGTCTTCGATGCTTTCCTCGGCGGCAGAACTTCGATCGTCAACCAGGGGACGACAACCGAACTGGTCGCCTTCAGGAATCAGGCGGCAGCCGAGTGGGAGAAGGTGATTGCCGCCTCGGTGATCCATTACATCAACGAGACGCTGACCGATATGAGCGAACTGACCAGCGAGTCGAACGCATCGAACTCTCCCGACCTGAACAAGCACTGGGGAGAGATGAAGGGATATGCCATGGCTCTTCAGTTCAACCCGATGAAGAAGCTTTCGGATGCGGAGCTTGCCACAATCCAGTCGCTGCTCGGAGATCATCCGATCTATGCCGTCCCGGGATCGCTCGACTACCAGAGCTATCTCTCGGCGCTGGTCGATACCCGGACAAGACTGCAGAATGCATACGGGTTTGCGGAAACGGATGTGTTGGGATGGTAAATAGTGCGGAGTCGGGAGTCGAAGTTGAATCGTTTCATAGTTGAATGGTGAGACGGGTTCGGCTTTGTTGAACGACTCACGGATGATTGAACCGAACTCCCTATCGAAACGGTAAGGAGTCGAAGTTGAATCGTTTCATAGTTGAATGGTGAGAGGGGTTCGGCTTTGTTGAACGATTGAACGACTCACGGGTGCTTGACCCGAATCCCCTTTCGAAACGGTGAAGAACTGCATGAGGGTCGTCCGGAATGGACGGCCCTCGCTTCTATCCCCTATCTTTGTCCATGATCCAATCGGCAACGACCCGAGAGAAAACCGCACTGCTCATACTGCTGGGCCTTTGCATCGCTTCCAGACTCCTGACCGGCGTCTGGTACATCGAGGATCCGGACAGTCTGCGCTTTGCTCTCGGGGCGATCGACTACGACATCGTCCGGCTGCAACCCCACTTCCCCGGCTATCCGGTCTTCATGGGTGCTGTCCGCATCTTCACTCTGCTGGGCGGCTCATTCGGCCTTGCCTTTGCTCTGGTCGGCGGACTCTCGATCTTCGCGATGATCGTCGGTGCGCTCCGCTTCTGCAACACCCGCCTCGACCGACCGGAAGGAGTTCTTCTTGCCGGACTTTTCTTTTTCAACCCGATGCTCTGGGTGATGAGCAACCGCTATATGCCCGACCTGATGGGGGGAGCGATCGTCCTCTGGATTCTGTACCTGACCATCAGAGACGACCACGCCTCACGTCTGCGACTGTATTGGGGCATTGCCCTGACCGGGCTGCTTGCCGGCGTCCGCCTCTCCTATCTCCCGTTTGTCCTTCTCCCCTTGCTGATCGCCCTCTTCCGTACCCGTCGCGAACCGACCGCCATCGGCGTGTTTATCCTCGGCATCCTCCTCTGGCTGACACCGATGGTTCTCGATACCGGATGGGACGAGTTGATCGCGGCGGCCGGAAAGCAGACTGCGGGACACTTTCAGGATTTCGGGGGGACGGTCACATCGGTTCCGGATATGGAAGAACGACGACTTGCAGTTCTCAAGGGAGTTGTGGCCGACGGATTCGGGGGATACTGGGAACACCGGGGGACGATTGCGGTGATCATCACGATCGGTCTGCTCCTGCTGCTGGGACGCGGAGCATGGTGGATGTTCGGGCGGGAGACCGACGGACTGGTGATTACGATCCTCTCGGCCTCCATCTACATCGCCTGGATCCTCCTCTACCAGAACGTCGTCTATCAGACCCGCCACGTCCTCCCGCTGATCCCGGTTGTCCTTACGCTTGCCTGGGCCGGAGCCGCACAACTGATGCGGAGCGGATGGAGCGGAAGGGTCGTCGTCTCTCTCTTTCTGACGATCTATGGACTGACCGGTATCGTTATCGCACTTCAGCACACCTCGCCGACGGCCATCGCCCGGGTTGCCGATCATCTCCGGAACGAGAACCGTGAGCACCGGGTTCTCCTCTCCTCACCCCTGATCAATTTCTACCTTCAGTCGACGGGGGTGAAAGGGACGTACATTGATGCCGACCAGACTCATCCCGAACGGAAGATCTCTTCGCATCAGAACCTCACGGTGATCGGCTGGTACGGATCGCTGATTGAAAGAGCTCCGCTGAAGACGATCACATTCCACCACAATCCCTACGTCAACCCGATCTGGCCGGAGATACCGGTCTCCGAGTATGGTCCGGAGGAATAAGGGGATGAAGGAGACCGGGATGGATCGGGAAGAAGGACTTCACATACTCGGAGGGGGACCGGCCGGTCTGGGCATTGCCGTGGCGGCCGGTGAACGGGGGCTTCCGTTCACGCTGTATGAAGCCTCCGACCATCCCGGGGGCAACGCCCGCACACTCGCGCTGGACGGATGCCTCTACGATACCGGCGCCCACAGATTTCATGACAAGGATCCGGAGACCACCCGGCTTGTGAAGCATCTTCTGGGGGACGACCTCCTTCCGGTCAACGCCCCGAGTGTGATTCTGGACAAAGGCCGGTTCATCGACTTTCCGCTCCACCTGAAAGGTCTGCTCGGTGCCCTCACCCCGATGGAGTTGTTGAACATCGGCAGCAGTTTTCTCCGGAGCAGATGTGCCCGATCGGCACCGCTCACATCCTTCAGGAATGTCTCGGTTCACCGCTACGGCAGAGTTCTGGCCGAACGTTTTCTTCTCAACTACTCCGAAAAGCTCTGGGGAATCCCGACCGATGCCCTGTCGCCTGAAGTCTCCGGAGGCAGATTGAAGGGCTTGAGCATTGGCGGATTTCTGAAGGAAACGTTCCGGAGCAAGGAGGCCGCCAGGTCGCATCTCGACGGCTCGTTCTACTATCCGCGACACGGCATCGGCATGATTGCCGATCGGCTTGCCGGGGCGATCGGTCCGGAACGCATCCGGTATCGCTCCCGCATCACGCGGGTATTCCACAACGAAGGACGCATTACCGGGATCGAACTGAACGGGGAGGAGAGGGTCCGGACGGATCGGGTGCTGAGCACGCTCCCGCTGACGCTTCTGACGCACATCCTCTCCCCTGCTCCACCCGATGAGATCATCGGGGCCGCCCGGAACCTGCGGTTTCGCCATCTGCTTCTTGCGGCAATCGTTCTGCGAAGAGAACGCCTGAGCGACAACGCTTCGATCTATTTCCCCGACCGTTCGGTCCCCTTTACCCGCCTCTACGAGTCAAAAAATCGAAGTCGGGAGATGGCCCCTCCTGATCGGACCTGTGTCGTGCTGGAACTTCCGTGCGGTCCGGACGACCGATACTGGCTTGCCGAAGAAAAGGAGATCATCGACAAAGGAATCGCTCTGCTTGCCGATGTCTTCGGAATCGGTGCCGAGGAGGTGGCCGCTGCGGAGGTACGGAGAATTCCCTTTGCCTATCCGGTGCTCGATCTTCACCACGCCGATCATACCGGACAGGTCATTGCCTGGCTGTCCCGGTTCGGTAATCTGCATCTCGGCGGACGGAATGGATTGTTCCGCTACGTTCACATCCACGATCTGCTTGCATCGGGCAGGAAGTTGATCGAAGAGATCGTCGGGTAACGATCCGGAGTCCATCGGTTCCCGCACCCCGGATAAAGACGTATCCGAGACACAGCAGATCGGTTTCTACCCCTCACTCTGTCCTTCAACTCTATCTATCCTTCATGGTGCGACTCGGAGGGGAGCTCCACATCATCTTCAAGAACCTCCTCGACGTAGACCATCTTCAACAGTACAAGTCCCAGCGCCGTCAACGGCGTAGCCAGAAGCAGCCCGGGGAAACCGAAGAGGATACCGAACAGAATCTGTGTGGTCAGCGTGATCACCGGCGGAAGAGAAAGGGTCCGCTTGTGGATCTGCGGCGTAATCAGATAGCTTTCCACGGTCTGGATACCGAGATACAGAAGGACGACGTAGAGCATGTGGGCCGGACTGATCATCAGCCCGAGAAGAGCCGGGGGGACGACGGAGATAATCGGACCGAAGTTCGGAATAAACGTGAGAAGGGCGGCCAGGAGTCCGAGCGTGAAGGCCAGAGGGATTCCGAGCAATACCAGTCCGATCGTGGTCAGAACGCCGACAAGAATCATTGCGGCGATCTGTCCGATCAGCCACCAGTGAAGCGTGAAGGTGGCTTCGTAGACCACCTGTTCGGCTTTCGGGCGCATGCGTTTCGGGAAGAGTTTGATCAGCCCGTTCCTGTACGGTTCGGGATTGACGGCCAGATAGATGCCGATAATCAGAACCAGAACGATGTTCGCCAGCACGCCGAGTGTCGAGGAGAAGAATCCGGTCACTCCCGAGACGAAATTTCCGGAG
>CBFGQN010000335.1:0-5142 GCA_965650895.1 uncultured Ignavibacteria bacterium
CGCTCGCCACTCTCCGGAAATCCCGGCGTCGGCATAAAGCCGACGGCTACCGCGACTCCCGACTCATACACTCTCCCACCCCATCACTCCCACACTCCCCTCAAAATAACGAAAAGGGTTCCGACTCTGGCGAGTCGGAACCCTTGCGCCCAACACAGCGGAGGCACACCCGCTGTTCGTGTATAATACAGGCGGGAGCCGATCACCCGATTCGGCATCCCGCTCGTTGCAGGGGGCTATCCCGTAATGTCTATAAACAGCCCCGTCTCAGCGTCGACGCGTACGGTCTTGACCGTCGATGTCGACGTATCCTCGATCTCGAAGAGATAAACCCATCGAGCCTCTGTCTCGTTACGCTCCAGCGTCCAGGATTTCATCGTCCCGGTCAACTGCAGAAGAGCCGCGGTTCTGGCTGTGCTCAGCGGGACCAGCGTCTTCCCGTCGGCGGTGGTCGGCGGCGTAAATTCTCCGTTCTCGAAGTCGCCGGCGGTCTGCTTCACGCTGATCAATGCCCCTGTCTCCGCATCAAGCGTCACCTCGTACCGATCCTCTCCATTCTCCACAACCGTCGCGTAGGTGGCGGTGGAATCATCGGCAACGTTCAGCGTAATCTCGCCGACGGCCGTGCTGTCGACGCCGAACATCCCCTCGACAATGATCCTCACCGAATCTTTCGTAATCACCTGGAGCGAATCGGAGTTTCCTCCATCATCATCGTCGTCATCATCGCAGTGGCAACGGCAATGGCAGTGGAAATGGTGTCCGTAGCCCTTCCCTTTGCCGTGGCGATAGTGTCCCCGGCCTTTCCCCTTCTTGTCCTTATGGCGATCACAATCCTTGTCGGCCTTGTCGTCGCCGTCATCATCTCCGTCATCATCGTCACTGTCAATGTCGTCCTCATCATCGTCATGCTTCCCGCATTTTTCCTCATCTTTCAACTTCTTCTCCTTCCCCGTATTCGCATCGATGTAGATCGTGACGTAGCGGTTGGTGTTGGTGATGATGATGATGATGTAGGTCGGTTCTCCCTCGATCTCCTCAATGTTCGCCTCGACGACATCGCCGTCTGCAATTTCCTCTGCGCGATCACATGCCTGGCGAATCTTTACCTTGTTCTTGACCTTTACGGTTCCGGAGTAGAAGTACTCCTTGATTTCCTTCTTCTCTTTTACTTCCCCGGTCTCCGGCGAGATCACGATCACATAGATCTTCCCCCCCGACCGGACCACACACTCGTAGTTCAGATCATCACGATCGTAGTCGAGATGAATGCCGAGAATCTCGGCGTCGGCGTAGATGTTCAGAATAATCGTTTCAAGTTCGTCGACCTGAACGGCCACCGTGTCGTTCGCGTTCTGCCGGATATTGGCCCGGACCTCTTCGGCCTCGGATGCCGGTACCGGATCGCTTACGTAGATGGTGGCGGTATTGCCGAGCGAAAGAATGTTGGAAGAGTTGGGTTCCGTAATAGTGTCGGAACATCCTGTCAGGATCACGGTCGCCAGAGCGCAACATGCCAGAATGTATTTGCCTCCGTCGCGTAGCAGGCTGATTGCTTTCATAGAATTCCTCCGAAATAGAGCAGTTGTTTGAATAACGCTATTCGGACTGTTGTAATGAACAAATGAATGAGACTGTTGACGATCTGTCTGGATAGGCAAACGGAGTCGGGAGAGGTTTGGTTAGCGGAGGGGGCATAAAAATTGTGTAAAGAGGGGAGACGTAGGGGGCAAAAACCTTTGCCCCCGATCGGCTGGTTTACATGCGAATTTCGCAAGGGCAAAGACCGTTGCCCCCCGAACCGGCGATAACGGTCACGAAGGCGCATCCGTGCCGATCCGTTCCCATCCGTCTGATTCGTGTACGTTTTTTCGGAAGATGTAAAGAACCCCTGTCTCCGGGAATCAGAACCTGTGTCCCAGGCCCGCATAGAGCGAGGTATTCCCCTCTGCCGAGCGGGCGGTGCTCAGCGTGACGAGTCGATTTGTTCCGAATGCCAGGAAAATACCCCCCCCGTATCCGTAGTGCCAGGTGTCGGATGTCTCGCCGTCAAGATAGGCGCGACCGGCGTCGATGAAGCCGAGCAGACCGAAGGTTGAGCGGGCGATCAGCTTGTAGTTGAAAAGCGAAAGCCGCAGTTCCGCACTCCCCGACAGAGTCATGTCCCCTGCAAAGCGCTCCCCTTCATACCCTCGCAGCGAACGGCTGCCGCCGAGATAGGCCGCCTCGAAATAGGGATACTCGTCGCCGATGACTTTCTGACCGAGAGCCCGCAGGGCCAGCGTGACCGGACGAAGGAGATAGGCGGAAAGATAGGTCCGGGCGTCGATCCGCCCCGTAGCGAACTGGGAACGGTTATCGAGAATGTGAGGGAAGAATTCTCCCTCGGCCGTGATGTAGAACCCTCGCGTCGGTATGCGGGTGTAGTTCCGTGAATCGAATACCATACCGGTCCGCAGTGCGGCAAGCGTCGTCGGGTCGACCCCGTAGGGACGGAGAGAATCGAGCAACGGGCTCCGTTCAAGATTGGTTCTGGTATGACTTGCCCGTGCGCCGAAGTAGAGGCGGAAGTCACTGATCTGCGGGACCTGCAGGTCGGTGATCAGACTGTACTGTTCCTGTCCGATGTCGTAGAATCCGGCATCATCCAGCGGGACGCTGTAGTCGGTCTCGTTGCCGAAGCCGAAGAAGTTCGATAACGTCAGTTCGGTCGCCTCGGCGTTGATCAATACCCGGGCGTTCGGCACAAAGGTCCGGAAATCACCGTTGTACTCCACCTTGATCCCCTGCGTTCCGAACGCATAGGCGACCCCGAGACTCTGTTCCCAGGCGTAGGGTTCCTGCCGGAATCCGTAGCCGGTAATCTTCGGTCGAATGCCGAGCGAAAGTCCGTCATCGCTGCTGCTGTATCCCAGCCAGGGAGCCCAGCTCCAGTCGCTTCCGAAGTCCCGGTAGTAGGGGGCATAGGCCACCGAATCCTCACGCCAGGCCGGATGCTCGTGCCGGTCCAGCCGGGTGCCGGGCCCCAGAGCGAATCGCGAATCGTCGTCGCTGTCGATGAAGTAGGTCGATGTCTCGGCGTCCGGAATCGGCGTGAACCAGAAGTATCCGTTGACCTTCGAGTCGTCCACGAATTCGTCGGTCCCTTCTCCTCCGTCAATCTTCACGGTGATGCTGCTGTTGACCTCTCCCATCACCACGGTTTTGTCGTCTCCCCCCAGCAGACTGATCCGTATCTCGTCGGTCTGCGATCGATCGAACGTGTGGTCGAGATACGGGCTCCCGTCTTTCTCACCTGTCTTCTGATCCCGCCGGTAAAAGGCCACCCGGACCCGGTCATCGTTCAGGCGATAGATCTCCACATACTCGTTGTCGTCGCTTCCCCACAGGTCCGACTGTTCATGGATCAATTCAAAGAACTCTTCGGAAGCTTCGGGCAACTCATCCCGGCGCGACCGCAGGATACCGGCCAGTTCCTCTCCGGCCTGTTCGTACATTTCCTTCGGCATCCTGTGGACCGCCTCGTCGATCACTTGGTCGGTCAGTCTGGAGAGAACGAACGCAGTTGTGGAATCCCACGCCTCTCTGGAGATCGGCACAAGGAACCGCCGGTCGAGCGTCTTGCCGGTCCAGGTCAGGTTCTCAATATCGGGATAGTCCTCTCCCGTCCCTTCGATTTCCGGTACTCCCTCGGCCGCCAGCCAGGGGAGGATGCCGTTGTAGCGGGCAAAAGCCATGTCCCGATCCCGGGGAATCGGTCGCCAGTAGTTCTCCTCTCCTTCCTCCTCTCCGGCCCAGCGATACTGATCGATGTGCCGACTCCAGTCGCCGATAAGCATATCCACAAGTCTGACTTTCAGATAGTCTATGTGGTCGATATGGTTGTGATTATCCTCCAGCAACTTGTCGTAGATCTTCTTGTCTCCCACAATCTTCGTATAGCCCAGAAAGCCCGGGTTGTCGTCGGCTCCCTCGTTCGGATGTTCCTCGATCATTCCCAGCATTCCGGCGAACTCCTCACGATATTCTCCGAGCCGCGGATCGTCCGGCATCACGAAGAGATAGGGGGTGGCGTTCAGCACGCCGACGGCGTCGTGGAGCGGGGCGGCCACCAGTGCGCCGACCGGATGCTGCGCACTGATCATATCCTGGAGCACGTTGTCGACAAACGTTTCCTGCAGAGCGTTCGGGAGGACCGACGAGAACTCCTTGTTCACCGATCGGAACTTGTACTCCCGCCCGTTTGCTCCTTTCAGTCGCAACGACGTAGTCTGTCTCCCTCCGCCGACCTTCACCGGCGTCAGTCCCCCCTCGGTCCGTTCCAGATCCAGGTAGGGGACTTCGATCTCGGTTCCCCACAGATCACGCCAGAGACCGCCGTAAATCAGCCGATGCAGTCCGCCGCGATCATACTCCTTTCCCGGAATCACCGTTGTCGTCCCTTTTCCCACCGGCCGGAAGCGGGCTCCCTCCGGTTGATCGGGATATACCCTCCCTTCTTGCGGCTGTTCTTTCCGTTCGGCCGCAGGGGGTTCGGAACTGTGAAGGGAGTCGACGGGAATATCCGTCTCCCGGTTCTCTTCGCGGATTCCGGTCGATCCCGATTCGTTCTTGTGAAGGGCGGGAAGTTCCTGCGCCATAAGGAGAGAAGGGAGAAGGAGCAGAAGAAGAAGGAAGAGACGGGAGAGATGGGAAGGTGCGATGGGAGTATGTGCCGCTCCTCTCCTCTCCGTAACCGTTTCGTCCGGTTCCGTCTGAATGAATGTGTTCATGGTTGTTCTCCAACAGCGGTCGGATTGTCGATTGTTATATGTCGATTGTGATGTAACGGCAACAATCAGGGGGAAAACAAGGTTCCGGTTACCGGAGACGGAGAACGGATGTGTGAGGGGAAGGAACATCGGATGTTTCCCGTTACTTTTAACTTTTATGCCTGAGGAAGGCTTCCTCGATTGTCGTTCTGATCCGTCGAACGAACCGATCGAGGATATCAGGTGTTGTGTGCCGTTTGGCGCCTGCAGGTCTGTGCCGACATCCGAATACGGAAATGATCCATGCCGAATATCCGCTTTATCAAAGCCTACACCGCAACGCTTCGCATTTTGCTGAGCTACGGCATATCCTTTCTGATAAAGAAAGTCC